>NZ_MAIS01000119.1:0-12851 GCF_001680695.1 Paenibacillus sp. KS1
GCCGACAAATGCCCACCAGAACAGCTCCCAGACCGATACGTCAAACGTGATCGCCGTCTTCTGCATAATCGTATCTTCCGATCCTATCGGATAGCGCTTCTGCATCCACAGCAAGCGGTTGATGACCGAAGTATGCTCGACCATAACCCCTTTTGGACGTCCGGTCGTTCCCGACGTATAGATGATGTAGGCGATATCGGTCGGCTTGTTGACTGGCTCAGGATTCGAACCGTCCTCATCGTATGCTTCTGCATCATCCAGATTGATGATGCGGCCCGCGAAGTCAACCGCTTCTCCCGCGCTTCCTTGAACAAGCAGCACCTGAGCCTTGGAATCGTCCAGCATATACCGAATGCGATCCTCTGGATAATCCGGTGCGATAGGCACATAGGCGCCTCCTGCCTTCAGAATCCCCATAATGCCAACCATTAGCTCCAGAGAACGCTCTGCCATAATACCGACAATCTGATCGGGTTCAACCCCTGCAGCACGCAGCGTCCTTGCCAGCCGGTTCGCACGTTCGTTCAGCTCTCGGTAGGTTATGACGTCATCCCCATACAGCACTGCTGCAGCATCCGGCGTCCGCTGCACCTGCTCTTCGAACATCCGATGAATCGTCTGTTCGCGAGGGTAGTCGACAGCTGTGTCATTGAATGCAGATTGGACTTCTGCCTTCTCCGCTTCGGTAGCGAGCTGCACTTCAGCAATGGAGATTGCAGGATTGCCTGTTACTTGCTCCAATACATACTTCAGATGATGATGCAGCCGTTCCATATGACCGCGATCATACACTTCCGAGTTGAAATCAAAGCGAATGATAAGTTCATCACCCGGCACGACCATTAGATTGAAATCATAATTGGTCTGTTCAGCTGCTTGAACATCGGTTAAAGCGAGAGCTCCGTCGTTACCGTCTCCGGTTTGCTCCATTCGCTCGTCCAATGGATAGTTCTCAAACACCATGATGTGGCTGATTAGTTCCGACTTCTGTGACGTTCTCGATTGAATCTCATAGAGCGGATAATAATCATATCGCCCAGATTCGAGTGCCGCATTTTGCAACTGCTCCATCACGTCTGAGAAGCTTGCGCTGGCTTCGCAGCTTACACGAACCGGAATCGTGTTAATGAATAGTCCAATCATCGATTCGACACCCGGAACATCAGCAGGTCGACCCGATACGACTCCGCCGAACACCACATCTTGCGTCCCGTTATACTTCTGAAGCACGATCCCCCAAGCCGCTTGCAGCAGCGTATTTAACGTAACTTGATGCTGCTTGGCAATCCGAATCATACGGGAAGTAAGATCAATTCCGAGCTTGCGGGACGCTTGTTCCAGCACATATGGCTTATCCTTGCCTGTGATCTTCCCATTTGGCAATCGTGTCTGCTGCTCGTATCCCGCCAAGTACCCGTTCCAATATTCTGCCGCCGCACTCATGTCCTGCTCTGCCAGCCATTCGATATATCGGCTATAGTCTGGCAGGTTGGCCTCTTTGTTCCACATGGATCCTGCAGATCCGGAAGTTCCGACCGTTCCAGTAGCTTCAGTAGTTCCGGCTGCATGATTCGTGACAGCTGAGTATATGCGGAACAACTCGTCCGTCAACTGCGGCAAGCACCAGCCATCCATCAGAATATGATGAGAACTCCACAGTACATGGCAGCTAGATGTCTCCGTACGCATCAATGTGACGCGAACAAGCGGATCGCGTTCCAGATCGAACCCTTGCAGCTTGTCGCTCGCGACAACACGTTGCATCACAACTGCTTGCTCATCAGCTGACAATTGGCTCAGATCCTCGTACGTGAATGTAATTCGTCCTTCCCGGAACACCACCTGTACCGGTTCCCCGTCCAAGCTGCAGAAGTTCGTCCGCAGCACGGAATGCCGTGCAGCCAGCTCGTGCAGGCTCTGGGCAAACAGGGCAGGATCCAGCACACCTCGCAGCGTAAATCGGGTTTGTTCGAAATAAGCACCCGATGCGCCTTCTTGACCATCGAGAGCGTTATGGAACCACATCCCCTTCTGCATCGGGGTCAGCATGTACATATTTTCGATGATGCCAAGCTCTTTCGTCTCTTCAGCAATCTGCTCCAGCTGTTCGATACTCAGTCCTTGCAGGAGAAGATCACTCGGCGTCAATTCTGTCTGCTCACGTGAGACACAGTGGTCGATGATCTCGAGCAGACTCTCGTGGAAATGGCCTGCCAGCAGTTCCATCGTCTCCTTGCGGTACTCTTTCTCGCTGTAGCTCATATCCAAGGTCAATATGCCGTCAGTTATGGCGCCATTGATGTCGAGGGCATATTGACGTGTATGCAAGGCGCTTCCATCGGAACCTTTCGAATATGGAGACAACATCATGCCGCTTCCCATCGAGTCTTGATCGAATTGTCCCAAGTAGTTGAAGCTAATCTCTGGGGTAGCTCCCCATTCCAAGCTATCTTGCGGCTCAGACAAGTAGCGGCATATGCCGTAACCGATTCCCTTGTTCGGAATCTGCCGCAATTCTTCCTTCGCTCTCTTGATGTGGTACGCCAAACCTCGATCTCGCTCCGCTTGCAGCAGAACCGGATATTCGCTTGTGAACCAGCCGACTGTCCGTGAAATATCTAATTCGCCTGCGATTGGCTCACGTCCATGACCCTCTAGGTTGACGAGAATTTGATTGTGCCCACTCCATTTCTGTATGGCTATCGCGAGAGCGGCCAGCAAGATCTCATTCATATCGGTGTTATAGGCTCGGGGCACCCGCTTCAGTAAATGCTCCGTATCCTGTTGATTCCAAGCTACGGTGACGGAATTACTGTCCTGCTGCAGACTTGATTCTGTGTCAAAGTCCTTCGGCAGCGGATTCGCTCCAGCGTTCAAGACGTGTCTCCAATAGCTGCGCTCATGACCCAAATCCGTGTGTGCAGCATATTCGACTAAACTCCGTGACCACGCAGCATAAGAATCGGTCTTCGAAGGCAAGCGGATGTCGTCACCCTTGCACGCTTGCTCGTAGCCTGCCGCGATATCCTCCAGCAGGATGCGCCATGATACTCCGTCTATGACAGCATGGTGGATCGCGATGAGCAGATGATGGCCTTGCTCGCAGCGGAACAATCCAGCCTTCACAAGCGGCCCTCCCTGCAAATCGATGCTAGCCTGTATGTCGTTCGCTTTCGCTTCGATAACCTGTTCAGCATCTCCACTGTTTGCGATATCGAAGGCAAGGAAGTCGAACAGCTCCCCCTCTTCGATTGCCCGATTCCAAGCCGTAACCCCAGCTTCTGATTTACGGAATACCATTCGCAGTGCATCATGATGCTCCACAATGGTTCGTAAAGTCTTGCGCAGAGCCTCCTCATTAAATCCGTCCTGCCGATACAGCATGAACGACTGGTTATAATGATGCATGTCATCTAGATCCAGTCCGAAATACCAGCGTTGGATTGGCGTCAGCTCAGCCTCGCCAGACACCTCGCCTTGATCGGCTATCCTGCCGATCGGCTGAAGCTGCAGACTCAATTGCGCTATCGTCGGGTATTTGAACAGGTCACGTATTTCCAACTTGTATCCAGCCTGATGCAGACGCGATGACACTTGAATCGATTTGATCGAATCTCCACCCAGTTCGAAGAAATGATCATTCGTTCCAACCCGCTCCACATGCAAGACACTCTGCCATGCGGCAGCCAACGCAATCTCTGCATCCGTGCGTGGAGCTTCATATTCCGCCCCCGTATACGCAGCGCCTTCCGGTGCTGGAAGTCCCTTGCGATCCAGCTTGCCGTTCGGCGTAAGCGGCATTCGCTCAAGCCTCATAAAGTGCGATGGTATCATGTAGGCCGGCAATTCCTTCGCTAACGCAGCTCTCCATTCACCTGCCGTAAGCTCACGCTCGGATGTGTAATAAGCACACAGTACCTTCCGCCCGCTTCCATCTTCCTTCGCGACGACGGCTGCTTCGTGGATATGCGGCGTTTGCTGCAGCTTCGATTCGACCTCTCCGATTTCGATGCGGTAGCCGCGAATTTTCACCTGATGATCGGTGCGCCCGATTAATTCAATGTTGCCGTCCGGCAGCCATTTCGCCAAATCCCCTGTACGATACATGCGTTGACCGTCAGCGAACGGATCGCGCACGAATTTGTCTGCTGTCATTTCTGGCCTATTCCAGTATCCGCGTCCGACTCCAGCGCCTGCGATATACAGCTCTCCAGCCAGACCAACAGGCTGAAGCGACAAGTTCTCACCGAGAATGTACATCGATACGTAAGGAAGCGGCTTACCGATTGGCACAGAGCGTACTGAATCTGATGAAATCGGCTCATAGTAGCTCGAATCAACGCAAGCTTCCGTGACGCCATAGCTGTTAATAATGCGCATGTGTGAACTGAAGCGATGGCGCAGCTTGCGGAATTCATCTGCAGGACACAGATCGGAGCCAATAATTAATAATCTCAGGCTGTCGATGTCCAGGCCATGCTCATACACATGCTCCATAAGCGGAATGACGAGAGCAGGTGTCGATTCGAACATCTGAATACTGCTGCTGCGAAGAAGCTCTGCTAATGCACCTGGGTTCGCTCTTGTATCGCTCGGGCAGAGTACAAGCTCTCCTCCATGCAGCAGTGTGCGAGCGAGATCACCTGAGAATACGTCGAACGAGAAGCTCGCCCATTGCAGCCAGCGAATGCCCGGCTCATGCAATTCATACTCGGCCTTCCAAGCCTCTGCCATCGCAGCAAGCTGACGATGCTCGATCATGACTCCCTTCGGATTGCCGGTTGTACCCGATGTATAGATGACATAACAGAGATGGTCTGGCTCGCAGTTCGGCTCCAGGTTCGTATCGTCCTCATGATAGGAAGCTTCGTCTTCCAGCAGCACCCACGTTCCCTCGAAGGTCACTTTATCTTGTAAATGACACTGCGTCAGAAGTATACTTGCCTTCGCATCTTCCAGCATGTAGCGAATGCGATCCTCCGGATATTCCGGATCAATCGGGACATAAGCTCCGCCTGACTTCAAGACGGCCATAACTGCCACGACCATATCAATCGAGCGATCAGCCATAACGCCAATTAAGTCATCTGGCTCCACACCTTCTGCCCGCAATGTTCTCGCAAGCTTATTCGCCCGTTCGTTCAACTCGCGGTAAGTCATGCGCTTATTCCCGAATACGACTGCAGGTTGCTCCGGTGTCCGTTCTGCCTGTTCTTCGAACAATCGATGAATCGTTCCGTCAGGAGCTTTCAATGAGCGAGTTGGATTGAACACCTGCAAGATCTCGTCGCTCTCGTGCACGGTGAGCATCCCTAGTTCGCCCAGTTGCGCATCTGGGTGATTGACGATGTCCTTCAACAATTGGCTGAAATGCTCTGCCATGCGGTGGATCGTCTCTGATTTGAACAAAGAAGTCGCATACTCGAAGCTGCAATCCAGCCCAGCCTCATCCGCCTTCACATCCAAGCTCACATCGAACTTCGATATTGTGTATTCCAGCGGATATGGCTTCATTTGAAGCTCGCCCAGGGAATCAGCCTTCATGTCCGTATTGTCTAGGGCGAACATGGTGTCAAACAGCGGATTGCGGCTTAAATCCCTAGTCAACTGCAGACCTTCCACCAATTCCTCAAATGGATACTGTTGATGCTCGTAGGCCCCCAGCATTGTGCTTCTAATCTCATCCAGATAGGAACGGAATGCCTTAGCACCTTCCGGATAAGCACGAATGGCAAGCGTATTGACGAACATACCAATTAACGGTTGAAGTTCTTCATGTGTTCTGCCGGCAATCGGTGTTCCGACCACGATGTCTTCTTGGCCCGTATACTTGTGCAGCATGACGGTATAAGCAGCTAGAAGCACCATGTACAATGTCGTTCCGGTGTCAGCGGCAATTCGGTTCAAACCATCTGCCACGTCCTTATCGATTCTAAATGGCAGCGTTAGACCGCCATATTGCTGCATGGCCGGACGAGCATAGTCTGTTGGCAGCTCCAATATCGGCAATTCACCTTGGAATTGGCCAAGCCAATATGCTTGCTGATGCTTCAACTGTTCCTTCTGGGCCTCTGATTGCTGCCATGCCGCATAATCCTTGTATTGAATATGAAGCGGCGGTACCTGTTCCCCGTGATAGTGCCGCATGATTTCCTGCAGCACGATACCGATCGATACGCCGTCGGAAATAATATGATGCATATCGAACAGAAGCACATGCTGTTCCTTCGTCTCCGCAATCTCGATCAACCCAACACGAAGCAGCGGCGGCTTATCAAGCTCGAATGTGCGGATGAACTGTTTTACTTGCTGCTGAACCTCTTGTTCTTCGACTTTCCGATATTCAATCGCGAAATCCACAGTATCATGTATTCGCTGTACAGCCTCTCCCTGCACAAGCTCGAAGCCGGTACGCAAAATTTCGTGACGCGCAATCAATTTGCGGAATGCAGCCTCGAACCTGCTTCGATCCAACTCGCCTTCGAGCAGCATGATGCCAGGCATGTTATAGCCCTGCTCCGCCCCTTCAAGCTGGTGAAGGATATACAGCCGCTTCTGAGCGGAAGATACCGGATAATGATCCTGAGCCTCAGCAACTGGTATCGAAGAATAGGATTCCTCCGCCATCTCGGACATGGCAGCTGCCAGTTCTTCTATCGTAGAGAAGCGGAACACATCGCGCAGCGGCAACTGGATATTCATCTCTTGGTGCACCCTGTTAACCAGCGCAGTTGCCCTTAAGGAATGTCCGCCTAGCTCGAAGAAATTGTCTGTCACGCCGACCTGCTCAATTCCAAGCAGTTCCTCCCACATGCGGGCTAAGCTAGCTTCCATTGGTGTACGCGGCGCTACGTATTCCTTGCCCGTGTTGATGCTGCCTTCCGGTGCAGGCAGCGCCTTGCGGTCAACCTTGCCGTTGGAGGTAAGCGGCATCCGCTCCATCTGCACGAAGTAGGATGGAATCATGTAAGCTGGCAGCTCCTGCGCCAATTCGGTTCTCATTTCCCCTACGGTCAATTGCCGATCCGCCACGAAATATGCACACAACAGCTTTTCGCCATTCTCCTCTCGTGCAATAACAACGGCTTCACGAATCGATTCTACCTTCGTTACTTGGGCTTCTACCTCGCCTAGCTCGATCCGATATCCGCGAATTTTTACTTGATGATCAATCCGGCTTAGGTATTCAATGTTGCCGTCAGGCAGCCACTTCGCCAAGTCGCCTGTCTTGTACATCTTGCTGCCCGGTTCGAATGGATTGTCACAGAATCTGTCCGCGGTCAACTCAGGGCGATTCAAATATCCGCGTGCAAGCCCTTCTCCTGCGACGAACATTTCCCCGGCCACGCCTATCGGCACGCATTGTCGATTCGCATCCAGAATATAGATGCGCAAGGTCGGGATTGGGAATCCGATATTGCTTCTTGCCTGCTCGATCTCGGTTTCCGTGATCTCTTTGTACGTGACATGAACCGTTGTCTCAGTAATCCCGTACATATTAATCAATTGCGTCCGCGGATATTTCGCTCTCCAGTCCTTAAGCAGCTGCGGACTCAGCGCTTCTCCGCCGAAGATCACCATTCGAATGTTCAATTCAGGACTTCCATCTGCAAATGCTTCCCGAATTAATTGATAGAAGTAAGTCGGTGTCTGATTCAAAATCGTTACCCGTTCTTCAGCCAGCAGCTGCAGGAACATGGCAGGGTTTTTGGCTGTCAGCTGCGGCACAACCACCAATTTCCCTCCGTATAGTAAAGCGCCGTACATTTCCCATACCGAGAAGTCGAAGCAGAAGGAGTGGAACAGCGTCCATGTATCGGTTGAACGGAAGTCGAACAGATTTCTGCTGTTGAACAACAGCCGCACGACGTTCTTATGTTCAATCAATGTACCCTTCGGCTTGCCAGTCGTTCCCGATGTATAGATGACATAAGCCAGATCGGAAGGTTTGTTGACTGATGGCAGGTTGGACTTGTCCCCGCTGTATGTCTGCTCGTCATCAAGGAACAACACGGTGCCTTCGTAGACGACTTGATCCCGCAGATGGCGAGGCAATAGCAAAATATCCGCCCCGGAATCGCTCAGCATATAACTGATGCGCTCTTCTGGATACTCCGGATCAATTGGCACGTAAGCTCCTCCGGCCTTGAGTATAGCGAGCAGCCCCACAAGCATATCCGTCGTACGCTCAGCCATGATGCCTACCAGCTTATCTGCCCTGATGCCTTCTGCACGGAGTACCCACGCCAAGCTGTTAGCCCGTTCATTCAGCTCCTGGTAAGTCAAGAATCCGTCTGTTCCCGTTACAGCAATCGCATCAGGCGTTCTTTCGACCTGTTCCTCGAACAGTCGGTGAATCGTCTTATCACGCGGATAATCCGCTGACGTATCGTTGAACTGTTCGAACAATTGCTGCTTCTCTGTTTCCGTTATGATGCCAAGCTGCTCCAACCGAGCTTCGGGATTGCTTATGACTGCTTCCAGCAATTGATTGAAATGGCATGCCAGCCGTTCGATCGTTTCTCGATTGTACAAAGCGGTTGCATATTCAATGCTGCACGCCAGGCCATCGACATCTTCTTCGACATGAAGTGTAAGGTCGAACTTCGCAACGGCATGCTCAATCGGATTCGGCGTCACGGCAAGTCCATCGATGGACCATGCGCCTTTTTCCGTATTTTGCAGGACAAGCACAGTATCGAATATTGGATTGCGGCTAACATCCCTTGTTGGTTGTATATGTTCAACGAGCTCTTCGAACGGATATTCCTGATGCTCGTACGCTTGTAGTGTGGACTGCCGAACCTCCTCCAGGAAGGAGCGGAACGTCTTCTCTCCAGCCGGATAATGGCGAAGTGGAAGTGTGTTGACGAACATACCGATAAGCGGCTCGATGTCTGCATGCGTTCTACCGGCTATCGGCATCCCCACGATGACGTCTTCTTGTCCGGTATACTTGTGAAGCAAGGCCGTATACAACGCCAGCAGCACCATGTACATCGTGGCATCCGAACCCGCTCCAAGCTGCTTAAGCTGATCCGCCTTGTCGGCAGGAATAATGAATTCCAACGTGCTTCCTGCAAAGCTGCGGAATGCAGGCCGAGTGTAATCCACTGGAAGCTGCAGAACCGGAAGCTCGCCTCGCAATGACTCCAGCCAATACGCCTTCTGCTCTTCCATCTTAGACAAGTATGCTTCCGAATGCTGCCACGAAGCATAATCCTTGTACTGAAGACGCAATTCAGGCAATTGTTCGCCGCTATACAGTGCAACGAATTCATCCAGCAGAATGCCCATGGATGCCCCGTCCGAAATGATATGATGCATATCGAACAGCAACAGGTGCCGACCTGCGTCCACTTCGATCAGTCCGACCCGAAGCAGCGGTGGCTTATTCAATTGGAACACCCGTACGAACGAGCGAATGACTGACTTCGCTTCCGATACATCTCCAACTGTCCAATGCTCGACAGTAAATTCTACATCGCTGTAAATTCGCTGCATGGGTTCCCCGTTGTGCATTTCGAACCCGGTACGCAGCACTTCATGTCTTGCTATCAAGCTGCGGAATGCCGCCTCCAAGCGATCGCGATGGAGCTTGCCTTCAATCGCCATGACGCCCGGCATATTGTAGGACAGTTCTGCGCCCTCCATCTGATGAAGAACGAACAGCCGCTTCTGCGCGGAAGATACCGGGTACCACTCTCGGTCTTCCACCCGAGGTATGGATGCAAAGCTTTCCTTCTGCATCCCCTGTATGGCGAGAGACATTTGTTCAATCGTCGGGTAGCGGAATACATCCTGCAGTGGCAGCACAACACTCAACTCCCGATGCACCTTGCTGACGAGGGTCGTCGCGCGCAAGGAATGGCCACCCAGTTCAAAGAATGAATCTGTAACGCCTACGTTCTCGAGACCAAGCACATCCTTCCAGATGAGTGCGAGCTTAGCTTCCAGTTCCGTGCGCGGCTGGATTTGCATATTCAAACGCATTCCTTCCCCTGGTTGAGGCAGGGCTCTGCGATCCACCTTGCCGTTAGGTGTCAAAGGAAGTTCTTCAATCTGAATAAAATGCGACGGGAGCATGTAAGCTGGCAGTTCACGAGCCAGTGTCTCCCTTAGTCCACTAGCCGATAGCTCAACTTCCGCTGTGAAATAAGCGCATAGCTCCTTCTGTCCACTCGAATCCTCCCGCGCGATTACAGCCGCCTCGCCTACTTCATCGACCCGCAGAAGATAGGCTAATACCTCACCTGGTTCAATCCGGTAACCGCGAATCTTCACTTGTTCGTCGCAGCGCCCGATAAATTCGATTGAACCGTCTGGCAGCCATCTCGCCAAATCGCCCGTCCGATACAAGCGTTCACCTGGGATAAATGGATCATTCACGAATTTCTCTGCTGTCAATTCCGGACGATTCAAGTATCCTCGTGCCAAGCCATCTCCGCCCGCATACAGCTCTCCACATACGCCAACGGGAAGAGCGTTCCCAGCTTCATCCAGCACATAAACTCGCGTATTGCTAATCGGTCGGCCAATCGGAATCGAGCAGCCTCGATCCAAATCAGCATCCGTAATGGTATGGCAGCAGGTGAAGGTTGTATTTTCCGTCGGCCCGTAGCCATTAATCACCCTTATACCGTTATGCTTCTCCATCACTTTGCGCACGTGCGTAGGAGATACAACATCTCCACCCACCAGCAGCTGTTTGACTCCGTAGAAGCCCTCGATTTGCTGTTCAACCATGACCTGGAACAAACCAGCTGTCATCCACAACGTCGTCACCCGATGACGCTGAATCGCTTCGCTCCAATCTGTAAGCGACACATTGCCAGGAGACAAGATGGCCAGCGCAGCCCCATTCAGCAGACTTCCCCATATTTCAAAGGTTGCTGCATCGAACGAGATTGTGGAACCTTGCAAGAAGACATCCGAGCTGTCGATCTCGACATACGTCGCGCCGCATACGAGCCTGACCACCCCGCGGTGCGTTACGCAAACCCCTTTCGGCGTTCCCGTAGACCCTGACGTATAGATGATGTATGCCAAATCGTCTCCAGCCCCATCAATAGACAGGTTTGTACTTTCTATATCTTCCATTAAGTCGCTTACGTCTGTCTCGTTAACATCCAGCACGATCACGTTAAGATGTTCAGGCCATAAGCTGCACAGATGCTTCTGTGTAACCATCGTCGCAATGGATGTATCTTCGAGCATTGCACTAATCCGCTCTTGAGGGTAAGCCGGGTCGATCGGTACATAAGCCCCGCCGGACTTCATAATTGCCAGTAAGCCGACGACCATATCCAGCGATCGATCCGCGCAGATGCCAACCAGTTCACCGCTCGTCACCCCGGCATGCCGGAGTCTCCGAGCCATTCGATTGGCTGCGGCATTCAACGCTCCGTAGGTCATCTGTTCATTTCCAAACACGACAGCTAGTGCGTCTGGTTCTTGTTCAGCTCGCTCCTCGAACAATCGATGGATCGACTTCTCGCGCGGATAAGTCACGAACGTATCATTAAATTCGCTCATCATTACGGCACGCTCTTCATCCGTCGCCAGCTGCAGCTCTCCTATGGATATCCGCGGATTCGATGCAACTTGTTCCAGTACAAGCAACAGATGCTGCTTCAACACATTCATATCCGCTTCTTCGAGTGCTTGTTTATTAAAATCGAAGCGAATGACGATATTGTCGCCAGGTATGATGATGAGGTTCA
This sequence comes from Paenibacillus sp. KS1, assembly GCF_001680695.1. Taxonomy (NCBI): domain Bacteria; kingdom Bacillati; phylum Bacillota; class Bacilli; order Caryophanales; family Paenibacillaceae; genus Paenibacillus; species Paenibacillus sp. KS1. The sequence continues at coordinate 11,724 of NZ_MAIS01000119.1, forward strand.
GATCATAATTCGTCTGTTCTGTTACGGTAACGTCTGTCAGCTTCAGTCCACTGCCGTCTGAACTGTTAAATTGATCGAGCTGCTGCTCCATCGGATAGTTTTCAAGCACCATGATGTGAGTAATGAGATCCTGCTTTAGGGTGCACTGTGCTTGGATTTCATACAACGGATAGTAGTCGTGCTTGGCAGATGACAATGCATCTTCTTGCATACGCGTCATTACTTCTGCAAATCTTTCGTGCGCCTGACTGCTCACACGCACGGGAATCGTGTTAATGAACAAACCAATCATCTCTTCGATTCCGACTAGTTCTGCCGGTCTGCCGGATACAACACTGCCGAATACGATATCTGAAGTTCTGTTGTACTTCTGGAGCAAAATTCCCCATGATGCCTGCAGCAATGTATTCAATGTCACTTGATGCTGCGTTGCAACTTTATTGAGAGCGAGGCTCAGGCTTGTACCTAGATCGATCTGAACCTGACCTGCTTCATATTGACCAGAATGTCTGCGCCCCTTGCTATGCGGAAGTTCTGTCATCTCTTCAAATCCAGACAAATAATTGTTCCAATAGGCTGCGGCTGCGGATTCATCCTGCCGCTCCAGCCATTGAATGTAATGATTATAGGAAGGTACCGAAGCAAGAATCGGCTTCTTGTCTTCCACCAGCGCGGAGTACGTGTTGAATACTTCAGCAGCGACGAGCGGGAGACACCATCCATCCATGACGATGTGATGGGAGATCCACAGAACTTCATACACCTCGTCTGCCGTCTGGAGTACGGACACGCGCATGACATCCCCATTCTCAAGGTCAAAGCCTTGTGCGCGTTCCTTGGCCGCTTCGTTCTCAATCGCCACAGCCTGCTCATTTGGATTCAGAGAACGCCAATCTTCGTACTTCACGCTGATGCGCTTGCTCCGAAATACAACTTGCAGCGGCTCGCCGTTCGAATCGACGAGGAAGTTGGTACGGAATACAGCATGCCGAGCCGCCAGTTCATTCCAGCTTGCGGCGAAGGCTTCGATGTTCAGCGCTCCCTTAAGCGTTAGGCGTGTTAGCTCGAAATAGGCTCCCGCCTGGCTGTCCATAGCTGTATGGAACCACATTCCCTTCTGCATCGGCG
>NZ_MAIS01000052.1:0-43607 GCF_001680695.1 Paenibacillus sp. KS1
ACTTCCCGTTTCCCCGGTTTCACCTACGGCACCTGTAGCTCCTGTCTCTCCAGTACTGCCTGTTGCTCCCGTTTCCCCTATTGCTCCTGTGCTGCCAGTCACTCCAGTGGCTCCCGTTGGGCCCGTCGGCCCTGTTACGCCATCAACATACCAGGATTCGGCTAATTGATAAATATCTGCAACGAAAGCAAACCCGGGAGTTCCCTCACCATGATTCATAACCTGAAACGTAAATAAAAATCGAGAGCCTGGAAAAATATCTGAAGAACGAAATGAAGCTGTAACCGAATGATATCGAATGTTCTGCCACGGAATACCCGATTCAATAGAATGCAAATCAGCAGGCAATGCATAGAGTTCATTATCTAAATAATCCGGCGGAATTGGCATCACAGGATTGCCTATTGCATCGATAAGAGTGATACGCATACTGCAAACTTGGTTGCAAAATAGGGTAAAAAAGATAAGATAAGAAATCTCTTCCGTCCCCTCGAGAATTGGCAATGGTACAGACGCCGTAGCAAAACTGCAAACTTCCCCAGCTTTGGCTACTTGCTTGGACCAAATAAATGTCGGGTTGTTTATCTGCTTGAACCACACATTATTGTCACTAGTGAAAGATTCTAGTTTAAGCCATATCTCATTTACATCTACAATATTTACTGCATTCGGGGAATGCCCAGTGATTAATAATACTACAGCCTCGCCAACAGAATCAGCGACAAACACATTCTTATTGCTGCTTGTAATTCGTTGTAAAGGTGTAATTGTCATTCGCAATACCTCTCCATTCAAAACTAAACCATTATCATAACATCTTATGTAAGCAGCTCCAATTTGGAAACCGTTTTGTTTCAGAACCAATTATCGCAGTAATAGGTGCTGCCAATTGAGAGGTAACTGGTTAGTATGGACATGTTGATAGCTTGTTATTTTCACTATGTTCGTAATAAGTGGCGATATTTCTAGAGTCATCCGATCCTGCCCTACTGCAATATGTGGCCCAATGACAGGCTGAACCTCAAGCGTAAGGAGAAAGTCATACCCACGATTCTTGGGATTTTGATCTATTCTCTCTGCCTTTACAATGTCTATTTCATATGGATACACAACAGGATCTACCTTCAATATCTTACTGTAATAAGAATTGACGGCCTCTTGGATTTGGGGCAGAAGCAGAAGCAACAGCATGTCGGGATACAAATCAGAATCTGCCTCTTTAAGCGTTCTATTGACCTCGGCGTTTGCCTGAATGGGCAGGGACAAGACAACTGTGATTAGAATAATGGTTGTAAGAACATGAAATTGTTTCATTTGATTCACCTCATGCAGACTATCTCCAGAATTATGTTCCTCTATACATGTTCAGGTACTAAGATTCGTCTTCACAAGAAATTATTTTGCTCCAGGCAAAATATGTGTTGTTGGTGAAACATATTTGGAATATACTACATTCAAAGCTCACCTATTCATTATGAGAGAAAAACAGTTGAAGGAGGAGAATTCATACATATGGTTAACATGTATCGAATTCTAATAGAGGGATCAATTTACTCAATCCTATTTCTAGTCATCTTGCTCACCTCTCTTGCCTACAATCCAAGAATATGGCTACAGGATTATCCGAAGGAAATACAACGGTTGGCAAAGCCTAAAAGCAAGACGGAAGAAAGGCAGTTTCTTCTTATAGGCTCGGTTGTCATGCTGCTTACGCTTGCTCCATTGCTATCATCGATTGTACTCGATGGAAATCAGATTACGTTTTGGACTACTTTCATTCAGTTTTATTTGATTTTCACAATGGTTAGCCTGACGGATCTCATCATCTTGGATTGGCTCCTATTCTGTATCATTACGCCTGCATTCATTATCATTCCAGGTACACAAGGCGCTCGAGGATATAAAGACTATCAATTCCATTTTATTGGCTTTTTAAAGGGTGCCGTTATTTATGGAGCATTTAGCTTGATATTGGCCGGCATTCGCATTGTGGTAACGTATATTTAATCAAAAAAGACAAGCACCTTGACTCCTAATGATAAGGATGTGAGGTGCTTGTCCATTATTCAATGTATGATCCTACTGTGTTGTGATATTATTTAAACGATGCGTAGCCTTCATCAGCCATGACAACACTGCCATTAATTGCGCTAGCTTCATCAAGGGAGAGCAAGTATACCGTATCGGCTACTTGTTCAGGCTGTGTCAACTTATTGCCGATAACCTTCGCTTTCATCGCATCTACCATGCCTTGATCTTTGTAGCCTTGAATAATCGGTGTGTCGACAGCGCCCGGTGCAACAGCAAGCACTCGAATGCCATATGCAGCGAGTTCAAGCGCAGCGGACTTCGTCATCATGATGACAGCCCCCTTCGTTGCATGGTAAGCGAATGTCCCCGGCGAAGCCAGAAATCCGAACACCGAAGCGGTATTAATAATTACCCCACGAATTCCGAGCTCTCTCATCTTGCGTCCAGCTGCAATAATTCCGTACGCAACTCCATGTTGATTCACATTAATCACATCATGGTAATCCTTCAGATTTTGGTCAAGCACAGGAGTCACGCGGCCAATCCCCGCATTATTGAACATCACATCAATTCGGCCGAACGTTTCAACAGCCTTCTCTACGAGTGCTTCTACCTCTTCTAGTTTGGACACGTCAGTTTTGACAAAGATCGCTTCACCGCCCAGTTTTTTAATGAGGGCAACGACTTCTTGTCCTGCTTGTTCATTAAAGTCAGCGACAACGACACGATCCCCTTTTTTGGCGAACTTCAATGCCGTCTCTTTCCCAATTCCACTTGCCCCACCTGTAATAACCGCTACTCTTGTCTCAGCCATGCTCGATTCCTCCTCGTCGAATGTGTACGTTCTTCATCATAACTGTGAGATTATTCATTGACTCTTGCTACTTGCTATGCCTTTATTGTAACACTCTAGATAATTAACTAAAATTTATATAAACTAATATATAATTAAGTATTACTTAAGTAATGAATTGAGGTGTCTATATGAATATTGAGCAGCTTGAGAATATTGTTGAGGTGGCGAAGACAGGATCTTTAACGAAAGCCGCACAACAATCGCATGTAACCCTTTCGGCCATTAGTCAGTCCATTTCCTTGCTGGAATCAGAACTCGGCATTCGAATATTCCAGCGTTCACGCGGACAAGGAGCGGTTCCAACGCCTGAGGGTCAAGCAATCATTGGCATTGCGAGTGAAGTATTAGCGAAACTCAATGAACTGAAGGCAGAAGCACAGTCTTATACCAATACCGTAAACGGACTATTACGGATAGCCACAATTCCCGGGCCAATGCATTTATTAATCGATGTTATATCCCGCTTCAAGCGCGATTACCCTGCTGTCAAATTTGAAATCATGGAAAAAGGCCCCAAAGAAATCGTGGATCTAATCAAGCAGGATAAGATTGATATCGGTTTGATCGCTTTATCGGAAAGTCTCCTTCATCAACAGCGCAATTTAACATTTCAGAGATTGCTCGAAGGCAAGCTTGTCGTCGGAGTGAATGAGCAATCACCACTGCGCTGGGAACATGTGATGACACCAGAGAAGCTAATCAATCAGACGTTCGTCCTCTATGAGGATGAACATATTCGGAATTACATGTCACAGTTTGTCGAAGCGCATGGTGGGGTTGATATTTTATTCATCAGCAACAATACGCAAGCGATTCACAATGCGGTAAAAGAAGGAATTGCGGTGACGATAGGAATAGACTATTCGTTCAAAGAGGATAGTCAGCAAATCATTCCTATAACCTTGGAATCTCCTAATATAGAGCGATTTTATTATGGCTGGGTGCATGCCTCAGACAAGCAAATTTCGCATGTGGCGAAGCGGTTTCTGAATCGTTTAAAATCCGAACTCTAACTCAGTCGTCAAAAAATTACTGTTGACAAACGAATGCAGAGGTCTATAATTTGATTTATCACATGAAAGCCCAAAAGCAAAAAAGCAAGAAAGCAAAACAGTAGAATATCAAAAAGCGTAGAACTAATACAGTAGCTGTCTGTGGCGGAAAATCAGAGACTTGGTGGAAGGTGCGAACTAAGCCGGGACATGCAGTGAATTACAATTAGGGAGCTGACTTCGGTCCGGCAATGCCGTTAAATAGATGAGTGAACAAAAGTTATTTTGTTAATCAGGGTGGTACCGCGGAACTTCCGTCCCTATTTGGGGATGGAGGTTCTTTTTTTATATATACAGGTTGTTCAACAAGTCGACTTATGAGCATCAACCACTACAACTACGACATAAAGGAGTGAAACGAACATGAAACGACAAGTATCAATTGGGTTAGCGCTGTTACCTATCCTTGCGCTAATGGCTGCGGGGGCTGCCTCGATTTCCATCTGGAAAGCAGGCATGTTCATCCCGCTTATGATTGGCATCATCGTCACCGTTATAGTAGGGGTGATTAGCGGTTATAAATGGGATGAGCTTCAGGACATGATGGTAAATGGCGTATCCAAAGCAATGCCAGCAATATTCATTTTGCTTGTCATCGGGATGATCGTTGGAACATGGATTTCTAGTGGAGTCATACCTACCATGATCTACTACGGCTTATCTTTTATTCATCCCTCATTCTTTGTTCCAGCAGTCGCTATCGTAACTGGCATTGTTGCCATTACGCTCGGCAGCTCCTTCACTTCCATCGCTACGATTGGGTTGGCATTCATGGTCATAGGTGAAGGCATGGGATTCTCCCCCGGCTTAATTGCAGGGGCAGTCATATCAGGAGCATTCTTCGGCGATAAGCTGTCGCCGTTATCCGATACAACGAATATTGCACCAGCAATGGCTGATACGGATTTATTCAGCCATGTACGACACATGTTATGGGATACGATTCCCGCGTTTGTTATCGCAGTTGCTTTATATGCCCTAGTTGGCACGCGCACAGTAGAAGGTGCTGTGGATACAGCCAATATCGATATGATATTAACCGGAATTCAAAATTCGTTCATTATCCATCCCTTACTGCTGTTGCTGCCTGTTCTTACCATCTTCTTAATGATTAAGAAACTTCCGGCTCTGCCGACATTGCTGTTAGTAGGCATCATTGGCGGAATAATCTCTATGGTCGTGCAAGGTGATAGCCTCACAACGATGGTGAACACAATGACGAACGGATTCCATACTGAATCCGGCGTGAAAGCAGTCGATTCCTTATTGAATCGCGGCGGTCTAGTCTCTATGCTGAATACGATCGGGCTGTTGACCATTGCAACTGCACTTGGTGGATTGCTTGAAGGAACATGCATTTTCCAAGCACTTGTTCGGCCATTCGTATCCAGAATTAAGACTTCAAGTTCGCTCATTGCGACTACTATTGCATCAACCTTCCTTGTAGCCTTTGCAAGTGGCGCGCAATTTCTGGCGATTATATTGCCTACACGTACATTCGTTCAGACCTATAAGGACATGAATATTGATACGAAAAATTTATCAAGATGTGTGGAAGCTGCTGGAACAGTCGGCATAACGCTAGTACCCTGGGGAGTTCCCGCTGTGTTCGCTGCAAACATGCTTGGCGTGAGTGCGGAACAATTTATTCCATACATTTTCTTCGCCTTCCTTGTTCCGCTTATTAATATCGTATACGGGATCACCGGTTGGACCATTGTGAAGAAGGAATATCCTGTTCACGCGAAGGGTGATCAAGTAACAGCAGGAGGAATCGGACATGAATGAGGTTATCGTCAATATTGTCGGAACAGCACAAGATGCTGGGGTACCGCACCCGAATTGTTTTTGTCAGAATTGTATGGCTGCAATGCACAATGGTACGCGCAGACGCGCCGCTTCCTTAGCCATTATCGAACCGGATCGCAAACAATGGCATCTTATAGATGCAACACCAGATATGCGAGAGCAGATGGCTTCCGTACAGATGAAGTACCAGCTTCAAGGGGAGCTCATGAGCAGTATTTGGCTGACCCATGCGCATATTGGCCACTACCCTGGTTTGATGTTCTTGGGCAGAGAGGCGATCGGAGCAAAGGGTGTTCCTGTCTTCACTGGGGACAAAATGAAAGAGATGCTGGAAACCAACGCCCCTTGGTCGCAATTGGTGGAATTGAATAATATTCAATTGAACAGCATTCACCACGAGCGGCAAGAGCAGTTGTCTCCTCTCGTTCGAATGACGCCGATTGAAGTACCGCATCGCAATGAGTTGTCGGAGACATTCGGGTTCTGGATCGAAGGCCCTTCACGCAAGCTGCTCTACATTCCGGACATCGATCGATGGAACGAATGGGATCGTGATATTTATGACATAGCGAAGGAAGCAGATATATGCTTATTAGATGGAACATTTCATTCCATTGAAGAAATTGAGCGGATGGGACGCAATTACAAAGAAATACCCCATCCTGTCATGACCGAAACGATGGATCGGTTGCAAGGATTGGCTGAGCATACTGAGATTTACTTTACACACTTCAATCATACGAATCCGGTTAACGACCAAGCAAGTTCCTTTTCGAAGCTCGTACTGGATAGAGCGTTCTTTATCGCTGAAGATGGAATGGAACTAAAATTGTAAATAATGAACGATTCACAAACACTGCCTTTCTCCCATTAAGAAGAAGGCAGTGTTATTTTTTTGCCCCCGCCAGCATGATATGTAAGGCATACATGGATGAATTTCCTAACTTCGAATCAAAATAACAGATATACAAGATTAAATTGACTGCAGGTTTGATCTAAGAATCGAACAAAGGAGAACGATCCTCATGCCGCGACCTTCCATTACCTTTCTGCAAGCTTGTTTTATTGTCATTATGTCTACAGGCCTTATGAATCACGTTACTATTATTCCACTTCTGCTGCGTGAAGCTCATAAAGACGGTTGGGTTAGTGTTCTGATTGCACTCGTACTCGCCTTGTGCTGGATTCCGCTGCTTTTGATCATAGTTCGAGCCAAGCCGAATCGCCCCCTACCATTGTTCTCTTGGGTTTATTCGCTGGGTGGCAGCTTTGCCGCTTGGACGGTTACGATTTTGATTATTACGTATTTGCTCTTCTCGGCATTTGTGACATTAGAAGACACGGCAACTTGGACCAGAATCTCATATTTGCCAAGTACCCCGGCAGCTGTAATCGCTGGTGCGTTGATTCTATTGTCCCTCTCCAGTGCCTTAATCGGCATACATTCAATTGCGATCTGTGCTGGCATTCTTCTTCCGATCGTCATTATTCTCGGATATGTCGTAATGAGTGCTAACTTTCAATATAAGGATTATTCCCTGATATTACCATTATTCGAACATGGGTTTACTCCTATTATAAATGGGCTCATTCTGATCGGAGCCGGTATGGCCGAGCTGATTCTTATCATTTTCATGCTGCCGCACATGTCAAATAAGCCAAGATTCTGGGGTATGTCTACGCTTGCGTTCATTCTTGCCGGCCTTACAATCGGCCCTTATATCGGCTCTATAGCTAACTTCGGAATTGTAAATGCTTCTTCCATGCGGTATCCGGCCTTCGAGCAGTGGAGAATTGTAACCGCAGGCAAATACATTGAGCATCTTGATTTTTTGTCAATTTATCAATGGTTATCGGGTTCTTTCATCCGAATAGCTTTGGCGATCTTCCTCATCATCGATGCCATTCCACATCGAAGCCATCATACGAGGATCGGTGTTGGCGTGGCGACGACTGCAATCATATTCCTTGCTGTTGTTACTTATCGAGATGACATTCAATTCGTCAATTTGTTAAGAATCGTCTATTTCCCAATCGTTACGTATGTACTTATATTTCTGTCCGTGATGCTCGCTGTTCTCACCTACTACAGACAGCACAGATACAAAGGAGGGATCGTTCGTGAAACCAAATAAAACGTTGAATCAAAGACCGAAGGATCATTCAGCTGAAAGCCAGCCGATTACCCTCCAACAGTTATTTTGTGCATTGGAGAATTGTGCAGATGTTCAGAAGAAAACCTACTCATTTGGATCAAGCATGCGTTCGTACACTGTATCTTTCATCTATTGTGAAGGATTGGCTGACACTAAACAGTTGAATCAATATGTGATCCCCCAGTTGAAAGCCAATTTGGAGGATGCCAATTCTGTGCAGGATCTGCTTCACAAACATAATAGCTTATTAGCAATCCAGCCTATCGAGGCAAAGAATAGAGTACATGATGTAGAGACATTATTGTTCGCTGGGCATCTCATTATCGAGTTCAAAGAACAAAACGCTTACTATTCGCTCGACATTGCAGACCCGCCCAATCGAGCTCCCGAAGAATCCAATACCGAAATTTCAATTAAAGGATCGAAGGACGGCTTTACGGAGAGCTGTATGATGAACATTGCACTTATTCGCAAGCGTCTTCGTACCCGCTCATTAAAGTGTGAGTCCTTTGTTCTTGGAGTTCGAAGCCAAACCAAAGTTTCCTTGCTCTACATCGAGGATATAGCGAATCCAAGCATGATGCGTGATATTAAGCAGCGCATTGAAGCAATCGATACAGATGCAATCGTCAGCAGTTCGCAGCTAGGAGAAGCTCTTGGCGACTCAACTTATTCCTTGTTCCCTTTACTCGATTACATTGGAAGACCCGACTATGCCGTACAATCCCTCGTCAGGGGCAGATTCATCATCATTGTTGAGGGGACACCCATGGTGCTGATTGGTCCAGCAAACTTGGTATTAACATTAAAATCGCCTGAAGATATCCATTTCCCGTATTTTTTCGTAACGTTTCAAAGGCTGCTGCGGATTGTCGGTTTGATGATCTCTATCTTTATGCCGGGATTTTGGATTGCGTTAATTGCCTTCAATTTAGAACAGCTCCCATTCCCTCTATTAGCAACAGTAACGAACTCTCGATTAGGGCTTCCACTGTCTGCTCCTATGGAGATGGTATTAATGCTTGGGTTATTTGAGATTTTCCGTGAAGCAGGCATTCGCTTGCCAAAGGCGGTCGGGCAGACGATCGCCGTCGTAGGAGGGCTCATTGTTGGAGATGCCTCGATTCGAGCAGGTCTCAGTTCCCCTACTACGCTTGTTGTAGCAGCAGTCACGGCCGTCGCTACCTTTACTTTGGTAAATCAATCGCTGAGCGGCACGGTAAGTATATTGCGTCTGTTTGTGTTAATCGTGTCTTCCATGCTTGGCATGTACGGTTTCTTCATTTCCGTCATGGCCATACTTGTCTATTTGTCGTCACTGCATTCATTTGGCATACCCTACTTATCACCACTGTCACCGCCTATTTTCGGGGATATGCTGAAATCGCTTATTGCTTTGCCTGTCAAAATTGTAAATCGTCGCCCTATTATGCTCCGAACTACTGACAAGACCCGCGAAGGAAAGGAGCCAAAATGAGCGTATTTGATCACACAGTAGATAAATCTCCGTGCAGACACGGTATAAATAAACTATGCTTACTTATCAGCGTGCCTTGCCTATTTTTGCTCCTTACGGGCTGCTGGGACATTAAAAATGTTCAGGATCTGAACTACGTCACTGCTTTTGGCATTGATTATGATAACGGGAAATATATTGTGTATACGAACTCCTTGGAGTTCACAAATGTCGCCAAGCAAGAAGGGACAAGAATCTCTAGCAAAACACCTACTTGGATTGGACGCGGAGAAGGATATACACTGGACACAGCAGTAAATGACATTTTTGCAGCTTCCACGCTGCAAATTATTTGGGATCATACGGCTGTACTCATTTTCAGTGAGCGCGCCTTGCAAAAAGATGTGAATAAGATGGTTGATTCCCTTCTTCGTTTTTCAGGAATTCGTTATACGCCATGGGTGTACGGCACCAAAACTCCAATCGAAGACCTATTCACGGTATCGCTTCCATTCAATTTGTCACCCATCGCTTCTATGCTATATTCCCCGGACGATGTACTGAAGCAGCAGTCGAACATTCCTCCACTGCAGTTGATGAAAATGGTCGCACAGCTGAATGAGCCGGGAAGTACCGTATTATTGCCCAGCCTTTCCTTGAACAATGAGGAATGGACGAAGGACAAGAAGAAAATTAGTCAGTACGAGCTCAATGGAGTGTTTGTACTTCAAAAAGGGAAGTATAAAAGTTGGCTGAAGCAGGAAGAAGTACTTGGCTTGCGATGGATGTCAAATCAAATTAAAAGGGTTCATATAGGAGTAGGGCGTCCAACCACTCCTGATGCGGTTCTTACAATAAATAAACCGAAAGCATCAGTTAAGGTGTTGCTGCAAGGCGAAGTCCCTAAGTTCAACCTCGTAATCGATGTCCGAGGCTCTGTCGAAGAAATTACGGATAATTCAACCAAAGAATATATCGTTGCCGCGGCCAAGGAAAAAATAAGGAATGACGTACAACAAACATTTCAACAAGGATTGAATAGAAAACTCGACATTTATTCGCTGCAAAATCGTGCATATCGCAAGTACATCTCCATTTGGCAAAAAAACAAAAATGGTTCCTTACTGCAGCTCACGCCCAACTCTCTTGAACGGATTGACGTCAATGTCCAGATAGAGGATTCTGGGATGAATCGTCTGAACCGATAACAAAAGCCCTGACAACCTGTGTCAGGGCTTGCTTGTATGATTGAAGCTACTGTCCCCACACCTCAAACTCATAGATGCGTGCTGCAGAATCAGATTCTTGTGTTGCCTTTGTTATGTTCAGCTTCGCGTAACGTGCCGAAGTTGGTACAATATTATGTGTCGTCTTGCCAGCATTATTGCCGCTTACCGTCACTACATCCATCCAGTTCACGCCATCTTCACTTAGCTGAATGTTGAAATCTCTTGTATTGAAGCTTGCCGCTTCTCCGCCTTCTTGCGCATGCTTGATGATAAATTTATCAACGGTATATACGGAGCCCAGATCGACCTGCAGCCAGTGGGGCTCAGAGCCCGTTGCACACCACTTGCTATTATTTGCAGTAGTTCCGTCAAACGCCTTGGCAGGTGTCTCACCCGGTACGAAGCGGTCTGCCGTAGCATTTTGATTAAGAGCTAAATTCATTGTGGAAGGGGCCTCCTGCCATGCAAAGCTTGCTTGAGCAGCGGAACTTCGTACCCCATTCGTTCCTAGCGCCAACACTTCTAATGTTGTTTGCTGCTCCCCGGAGTTGCGGCTCATCGGTTGAACATAATAGGCTGTATTCGGTGTCGCCCCTACGAACTCACGTGTTCCATCTGGCTTCACTCGATATACTTCATACGCTTGCACATTGCCGCTTGCAGATGCATTCCAATTCAACCGAGCATCTGCTGTATTGCCTGAGAAATCAACTTCCTCGATAGCCAAGTTGGTTACCGCTTCTGGAGAGGACATATCTCCTCTATTCCGAATAGATAATTGCCCAATATTGATCGCGTAGTTGTTAATTGCATTGCTGCTGTCGAACTTCAGTGAAATTGCATCAACAGTTCGATCTGCGAAGCTGCCGACGGATATCTCCTTGGTATTCCATACGCCTGGATCCCCATCCCCTACTTCGAAGAATTCGAATTGACCCGGATTATCAGCGAACGAAACGCCAACTTTCATATGAGATGCAGCTTGTCCTGTTTTATAGGTAACGGATATTTCCGTATCACCGGACAGCGGCAGATTCGTTCGATAGAGCTTCAGATGCGTTGCGTTCTGTGAACTCAATGAGCCAGACACCTTCAGTGAGCTTCCACCGTAATAAGCTGTACTCCAATCGAAACTCGGCTTCAACGCTGTACCGGAGCTTTCTGTAATCCAACGCCAAGTTGGCAGTACATCCTGTAAGCTGCGATTGTTCCATTCCTTCATACTTAGGACGGTACCATCGACTGCAAATTGATTGCCGTGCCCCGTATTAAAGGTAGTCGTGAACGGCAGATGCTGAATTGATGATTTATCAGCAAAGTAATTAGCGATCCCTTTCCAGCTCGAAGATGTTGTCGTATTGCGCGGGTCGCTGTTCGGACCTACCCAATATTTCATCTCCTTCGTATAGAATTCATCATTGCTCGTTGAACTGCGATATGCCCAATCTGGCCGATAAATGCCGAGTGAGGTAGCAGCTTTCTGATTGCTAGGGAAGATTCCAGCCCAGTTGACGTTCGTGTTGTAGCCATTCGCCTCTGTATCAATGCCGGCATATAAATCATAAGGATCGCGATTTAAACTGATCGCTTTATTTTTAGAGTTCTGAAGCATCGAAGCGGACCAATTAAAGTTGAGGAACATACTGTCTGCAACCTTTTGCGCACCATTTTGCAGGAACATTTGATTTCGTGCATTTAATTCATTTTGCCAGCTGATGCTGCCGCCGTTCGTCATTGAGTCATACCACATGATCTGCATATTGGATGGCTTATGCGCTTGCAAGTATTGCATAAATTGCTGCATCTTCGTGGCGTCCGAAGAATTCCCGCCAGCTGTCTCTTGGTTGATGAACCAACCATCGAAGCCGAAGTAGCTGGCTGCTTCAATCAGTTTGTCAGCTACTGGAAAGGAACCATCCGGTTTCTGCTGCAGCATTTGTTTTACCCATTGGTATTGGCCACCATATGCAGTTGGAGGGAAGAAGATGGTTCCGAGAATCGGAACTCCATTCTTGTGTGCTGCATCAATAATATCTGCACTTGGCGGAACGATCAGGCCCTCGGAAGCTGATCCTCCCCACAGCACCATAACATCAACATATTGCCAGTAACCGAAGGCATCGGTACGGAACTGCCCTGTACCTTGAGACGGAACACCACTCGTATTATCATTCAGCGCCGACAATGCAACAAGCCTGGATTGGTCTTGCGCATTCGGATTTACTTTCTGTCCTGTGAATCGATCTGCAAGTGAGATCGTTCCACGGTTGAATTTCGCATCCTTGTCGGTTGTTGGGCTCCACTCTAGGAGAGTAGCTGGATGCCAGTATGAGGTGTGCGGCTGCTCCGCATATGTAGTGGGAGCCATCACCGGGCCGAATGTGGAAATAGCCAGAAGCGAGGTGATGAGTAGAAGCTTAACTTTCTTTTTCATCGTGTTGACCACTGTAAGTCTCCTCCTCGCACCATGAGGTGCTATATTCGAATACAATTTAAATCTACTAGAAATAAAGCGCTTACATAAGTGTAATTAACTTATATTCAATGTATAAAGTATAGTGTGTTTGAATTGTATATCTGGTATTTATATACATATCAATCAAAATTTAAAACACTCCTCTTTACTTGTGCTTGAAAAAGAAATCTCTTGCATTGAGAGGCGATCAGTGTGCTGAAGTCAATTACGAAGATATTGATAATTTAGATATTGGGGGAGTAGCCGTTTACAGTGGTCAACTCAACTGCTTTATACTGTCTGATTTGAGTGTTTACTCAATTCGTTAAATTACATTTTCTGTATAGTGCTTCGATGATGGCTAGCGAGACCAACGAGATGAATATCCCCCTGTTCTATTGGTCTCGACCTCAGTAATACCTTCCTACAGAAATTTTCCCTGGCCTGTTCTCTGACAGTCTAGCTCTGCCGAGAAACAACTGCCGTACAGAGTTAGCCTTGCGATTGTTGTGAACCGCTTGAAGCTCTGATTGCAAACAAGCCGGAAAGTGCAGCAGCTATCCCACAAGCACATAAGACCAGAAATAAATTGATCTGTGTATGATTCATCACCAGTGCTGCTATCATTGGGCCGGCAGCAACGCCGACAAAACGCATACTGCTGTACAAGGAACTAATCGTACCTCTATGCTTCTTCTCAATGCTTGCGGTTATAAAGGAATCGAGACAGGGCAAGGATGCTCCTATTCCGAGGAAAGCAGCGCTTAGCCAAATGAACAGGGATACAACAGATTTCGTTGGTATGCACATGCCAAGTCCTGCTGCTGTTAAGGCCAATCCGCACACAATGATCCATTTCATCGCGATTTTATTACTTCCTATGCATTTTCCAGCAATAAAAGAGGAAGTACTCAATACAGCCAACGGTATCGCAAGCAGCAGACCCTTTACAATTCCCTTATACCCATGCTTGTCTTCCAGCGATTCCGATAAATAAAATAACGAACTGAACAGCATGAACATGCCGAGTCCCCCGATAACAAATATGGCGATTAACCAACGCGAATTCTCTCGAATCAACTTCATCACTTGTATTAAAAAGTCGCGAACGGGTATTGGTTCGGAATCAGAATCAGATTCTTTGGGCTGCTTGACAAAAAAAAGGACGAGCAGAATCGAAATTAGACACAATACTGGAATGGCCCAAAAAGGAAGATGCCAAACGATTGCTACCAGGGCTGTTCCCAAAATAGGGCTCAATACTTTACCGCATGTATTGGCCGTTTCGATAATGCCGAGACCACTGCTCACATCTTTTTCACTTTTGAACATATCCCCTACTAACGGCAGAACGATGGGCATTGCTCCAGCAGCACCAATTCCCTGCAGAACCCTTCCCAATAAAATGACTGAATAGGAATGATCCATCCAGACCGCTGCTGCGCCGCACACACCACCTCCAATGCCTGTTATGATAAGGCTGGGAATAATGACTGCCTTGCGGCCAATTCGATCAGATAAATAGCCGGCAATGGGTATGAGGAAAATCGCCATTACGGAATATACGGTAATGAGCAGGCTTGTTTGGAATGAGCTCACCTTCAACTGTCTCCTGATTTCAGGCAATACGGGAATTAGCATTGAATTGCCTAACGTCATTATCAAAGGAATTGATGAAAGTGCTAATAAGTCAAAACGTTTGTCAGCTTGCACTTGGGCACACCTCCGTGGGGTATCCACGTCATTTTAGAATTATTGTACACTTCCTCAATCCTTTTATTCT
Source organism: Paenibacillus sp. KS1 (assembly GCF_001680695.1). NCBI lineage: Bacteria > Bacillati > Bacillota > Bacilli > Caryophanales > Paenibacillaceae > Paenibacillus > Paenibacillus sp. KS1. The sequence goes on from NZ_MAIS01000052.1 coordinate 14,828, forward strand.
CTAATTCCGATGAATTAAAACGGATTTAAAGCGAAGTATGGGTACATCTAAGCAACACTTATGGCTTTAATACGACCTTTACGCATGGCTTGCTTGATCCAACGGCATTCGATGCGTAATGATGGCTGTAGGATCAAAACTGCCCTCCATTATTTTGTTATACAGCCCCGGCATATAATGGATTACTGGTGCTTGTCCCATTTTTAGTGTAATATTCCTTGCAAAAAAAGCACCTAACGGAAACAAATTATAATTGCCTCCATATACACCTGTTATCTGGACTGTGCCGCATTTGCGAACCGCTTTCGTCGATATTTGGATCGGTCCAAGCGTTCCCCCCTGCAGCTTCAGCTTCTGCTCGATATATTCAAGTGTTGATTTCTTCCCGTCAATACCAACGCAATCAATGACTACTTCGGCTCCCCCATGTGTAATTTCCTTTAAATGCTCCCCCATATCATCATTCTTCGTAAAATCAAACGTCTCGACACGATTTATTTGCTTGGCACGTTCCATTCGATAGGTAAGATGATCAACAGCTATGACGCGTTCGGCCCCTTTCATCCAAGCAAAGCGTTGAGCCATCAATCCTACAGGACCGCATCCAAGTACAATTACGGTATCGCCTGCTTTGACACCTGCATGTTCCACACTCCAATAGGCTGTCGGAAGCACATCAGACAGGAATAGAAGCGGCTCATCTTCAAGCTCGCAGGACGGGGGGATAACGAATGGCGTAAAATTGCCAAAAGGCACTTGAAGGTATTCCGCTTGACCGCCGGGGTAATTGCCGAACTTCTCAGAATATCCGAAATAGCCTCCCGAATCATAATGGGGATTACTATTATCGCACTGGCTCTCCAAATTGTGCGTACAGTAATGGCATTGACCACAGGCTACAGTAAAGGGGATTACAACACGATCACCCTTCTTCATTCGAGCTACTTCCGATCCTACCTCTTCCACAATTCCCATTGGTTCGTGACCGATGATATAGCCTTTTGGCAGTGGAAAATTTTCTTGATATAAATGAAGATCTGATCCGCAAATGGATGTGCTTGTAATCCGCACGATAATATCATCTTTCTTTTCAATCTTCGCGTCATCTACGTTTTTTACTTCGATTGAATTTGCTCCCTGATATGTTACGGCTTTCATCATGATGCACTTCGCTATGGTTGTATGTTATTCCGTTATTGAGACAATATAATCATCGATATTATGTATCAGGGTTAGTAAGTTATTCAAAATAACACGGACTTCTATATTGGCATGAAAAAAGCCGCGCTGAGGCGGCCTGTATTCTATCGTATGAATATGAAAAATTAGCACCATGTTAGGTCTACAACTACAGGCAAATGGTCGGATGGAAACTGACCATTTGCCTGATCCGAAAGAATTGCATATTGAAGAACATCGGCATGCTCGTTCACAAATACATAGTCGATAGGCGAATCTAGCTCCTCCCCGTTATCCCCTTTGAATACTGGTCCATTGTAGTATAGACAGTTGATTAATTGTGTCAACTGATAACCGTGGAACGTGAACGAAGGCCCAATGTGGGAGTTCTTAGCGGCGTATCGCGAATCCCTCAGCACCGCTTTGCCGTTAGCCTTGCCCGTCGTGAGAATCTGATAAGGTTCGGACGATTCCGTGCAGTTGAAGTCTCCTGTTACTACTACTGGTTCATTACCAGCCAATTCGGGAATCCGGTTCAAGATCATATAGGCACTCTGCTTCATCGCAACGGTTCCAATATGATCAAGATGCGTATTGAAATGTATGAACTTGGTTCCTGTCAGCTTGTCCAAAAACTGAACCCACGTCAGAATGCGTGGACAAGCGGCATCCCATCCTCGTTTTCCTGGGATTTCGGGTGTCTCGGATAGCCAAAACGTTCCGAACTCTAGCGGCTCAAGGCGATCCTTGCGATAGAATATAGCAACGAATTCTCCTGTGTCTGCACCATCGTCCCTGCCTGCCCCAATCCAGCCGAACTCAGGAAGCATTCGTTCCAAATCAGCAACCTGATGCCTCAATGCCTCTTGTGTGCCAACCACATCTATCTGATGGTAACGAATCATGCTAGCCACCATACCTGACCTGCGGCTCCAGCTATTCTCGCAATCTTGTTTGTAAGCGTCGTCATACTTGACGTTAAAAGTCATGAATCTGATATGCTGCTCTCCAACATTGCTCTTCATACTTTCTGCACTCCTCCTGATGCTAAGCTTACTTATGCACTAATCCAATTCATAGAGCTAAAATAACTCCAGAAGTATGTTCATTATCGCATGATTGAAATCGGAATGCCAGATTGCCATGTTAACGGATGAGAGGGATAGAAGTAGTGCCTGAACCGGCTGACGATAATAATAGTCTTATTGCTCATGCAATGAGTACTTGCATGGTTCTGCGTGGAACAAGGCTGAAGGAAGATATCACAGAAAACGGCACATTTAATCGAATGTGCCGTTCATGCATTAACCTCGCAACACCTAATTCGTCATGATCTCGGCCGGTGAACCTTATGCTTTCGAGCGAGTTAATAAATACAGAAAGTAAGGGGCGCCAATTACAGCGACGACAATTCCCGTGGGCACCTCTGATGGCTGTAATATCCATCGCCCAATTGTATCTGCCGTAATCACAAGCAAGGAACCGGCTAAAGCCGAAGTCGGCAGAAGGAGTTGGTGTTTGGAGCCCACAAGTCGTCTAGCTAAATGCGGTCCAATAAGCCCCACAAAGCCGATGCCACCGCTGACCGCCACACATGAGCCTGCCAATCCTACTGCTGCTGCCAACAGCAAAATTTGTTCTCTCGATACAAATGCCCCCAGCCCAGTTGCCGTCTGTTCACCCAAGTTTAGAACATTCATGATTCGAGCTTTGTAGAAAATGTAGGGTAATAGCACGGCGATGAACGGAAGAAGTGCAAGTACATACTTCCAATTCGTTCCCCAGATGCTTCCGGCAAGCCATGTCGCCATCGTTTGATATTTTTCGGGACTAAGCTTTAATGTCAGAACGATCATAGCTGCACTGATGCCGGCAGCTACCGCTATACCAGTTAACAGTAATCGTGTAGGCGATATATTCTCATGCCGTTTGAAGGATAGCAAGCAGATGAGAGCTGCTGTAAGTCCAGCCCCAAGCCACGCGAACACAGGCAATAAATAGATTGGAGCCTGTGCAGTTGACGGGTAAAACGAGATGAACAACATTACGGCAAGACCAGCGCCCGCATTAATGCCTAAAATGCCTGGATCAGCCAATGCGTTGCGCGATATGGCCTGCATGACACAGCCGGATACCGCCAGACCTGCACCGATAAGCAATGAAATTACAATGCGCGGTAATCGGAAGTCGAATAAGATTAGCTCTTCTTTTTTTGTTCCTGAACCGAACAATGTACGCAGCAAATCCATGGGGGATAAGCGAATAAATCCTGTATTCATGCTAATGATAACCATAATGACAATCAGCACGGCTATCGTAATCATAATCGCGATGCTCCGCTGCTTCTTTCGTTTTTGAATCATCGGTAAAGATAGACTTGTCATCGTTTACAGCCCCCTCCTTTCCTTACGTGCCAAGAAGAGGAAGAAGGGTACACCGATTAAAGCGATTAATGCCCCAACAGGTGTTTCGTATGGCGGATTCACCATGCGAGCGGCAAGATCAGCGAATATAACCAGCAAGCTGCCAAGCAAGGCTGAGCATGGGATAATCCAGCGATAATCCACGCCAACTAAATAACGGGTAACATGTGGAATAATCAAGCCTACAAAGCCAACAGCTCCAACAACAGATACGGCTGCACCAGCCAAAATAAGCACAATGACCGTGCCTGCCAATCTTACGAGGCGTGTTCTCTGCCCCAGTCCCTTGGCGATCTCCTCTCCAAGACTGAGCATTGTAATCGAACGTGATAATACAATCGCCCCTACAAGAGCAGCTGCAATCCACGGAAACATCACTTCTAGCTGCGGCCATTTCGTGCCCGCTACTCCACCGGCGTACCAAAAAGCCAAATCCTGTCCAATTCGATAATATAATGCGATGCCTTCGCTCAGTGCGGATAAGAGAGCACTGAGTGCCGCCCCGGCCAATACCATTCGAACAGGGGTTAATCCTCCTTTAGCCAATGATCCAATTCCATACACTAGCCCTGCGCCCAAGCCTGCGCCAAGAAAAGAATACAAAATTAAATACATGTAAGGCAGACCTGGAAAAAATGCGAAGCATATGGCCAGCATGAACCCTGAACCTGCATTCAGGCCAAGCAAGCCTGAATCCGCCAGCGGATTGCGAGTCATGCCTTGCATAATAGCTCCGGCAACCGCGAAGCAGGCTCCTACCATTGCCCCGCCCAATACACGCGGAAGTCTAATTTCTTGAATAATTTGATGCTGTGTTACTTCTGAATTGAAGCGAAAAATTGCCTCCCATACGGTAGACATCTGAATATCTGCCGCACCGAACGATACAGATATAGCGATCCCTAACAGCAATGCGAAGGAACCACCAATAAGAATAAGTGTTGCTGCCATTGGACGTGAGCGAAATTCAAATGCTTGCGATGCAGCTTCCTTAGGTAAAGACTTAGCCACTTGACCCATACATGCCACCCTTGCTGATTCTAAATTAAAATGATATTGATTATCATTTGCATTAAGATATATTTTAGGACATTTTTCCTCTTGTGGCAATGGAGAAAATGAATTGATTTTTTGTACAATTGTCACTACTAATTCAGTTCATATCCGTCTTTTTTCAAATAGATGCGGACTAAATTTCTCATTTTCCAATCGTCGTCCACGACCAAAATTTTGCCGCTGTGCATCTCCTCCTCGATGTTCAAGCTTTGTATATTCACAATACTGCATAAATTTGTGTTTTTTATGAATCTCCATCATTTCTCCATATTTGCTGTCTATACTGAGACTGTATTCTACAAGAATGATAATTCAGGAGGCATGGAATTGAAAAGCTTATTCTCAACTCGCAATCGGATGCTCCAAACCATGGTCGTCACCGGGATAATTGCATTACTAGCAAGTGGATGCTGGAACGGAGGAACTGCCAAGGATCATACCAACATGGATCATGCTTCTATGTCGAACAAACAAGAGTCGAAGCTTACATCGAATACCGACACAGATATAGTAAAAGAAATAGTGAAGCGTACTGTAACTACACCCACTGTTGATGGCACATCCCTAACCATTACTGCTCAACCAAGTAACTTGGAAGTATCCAATGGGGTGGTGCTGCCCGTATGGACATTTAACAACTCAGTTCCTGGGCCGCAGATTCGAGTAACGGTTGGCGATATTGTCAAGATTAAGCTGGAAAATGAATTGCCGGAGCCTGTATCAATCCATTGGCATGGATATCCCGTTCCCAATGGTATGGATGGTATTCCTGGCGTCACCCAAGATGCTGTTGTGCCTGGGAAGTCCTTCATCTATGAGTTCAAAGCAACGGTACCGGGAACGTATTGGTACCATTCGCATCAAGACAGTGTAAATCAAGTAGACAAAGGACTGTATGGCTCGCTCATCGTCGAAGATCCGAAGGAGCAAGTTGATCGAGATTTTACGCTTGTGCTGGATGAATGGATAAGCATGGGAAAGATGAATACGGAGCGAGCAGATGAAAATCAATCGAATATTCAATCAGATATGTCAGGCATGGATCACTCCAAGATGAATATGTCGAAATCCGGCATGAGTGGCATGGATCATGGAACGATGTCAATGGGCGGTCATGATATGAGCATGTACGACCTGTTCACTATGAATGGAAAATCGGGTGATGCAATAGAACCGCTCATGGTCAAGCAAGGAGAAAAGGTCCGGATTCGCTTAATCAATGCCGGATATCTCTCACATCAGATGCACCTGCAAGGGCATGGATTCAAGGTCATCGCTATGGATGGTCAATACGTCAACAGTCCTGCTGTCATTCAAGATCAAGTGATATCAATTGCGCCTGGCGAACGATACGACCTTGAGTTCGTTGCTGACAACCCCGGTACGTGGCTGTTGGATGAACACAGCAAAGAGGATCGAGCTCGCAATATGAGAGCTGTCATTCAATATGAGGACTTCACGAAGCAGGCTGCCAAATCCGATGCATTGGAAACCCTGCCTCACTTCAATCTCGCTGCGTATGGCAAGATGGCGGAAACGGCATTCACACTCGACCAGAAGTATGATCAACAGGTTCTGATGAATCTAAACACAGAAAAACGAAATGGCGAGATGGTTTATACCATTAACGGCAAGGTATTTCCGGACACAGACAAAATCAAAGTTGCCAAGGGTGACAAAGTCATGGTTACCTTCGTTAATCAATCACCAACCGATGATCATCCCATGCATTTGCATGGACATTTCTTTCAGGTATTGAGCAGAAACGGGCAGCCTTTACAAGGCTCTCCTGTCGTCAAGGATACATTGAACGTTAAACCCGGTGAGCAGTATGTTATCGCTTTTGAAGCAGATAATCCCGGAGATTGGATGTTCCATTGCCATGACCTGCATCATGCTTCGGCAGGCATGGTGACAGATGTTAAATACAAAGACTATAAGAGTACGTATGTACCAGATTCGAATGTCGACAATAAACCTGAATAATGAACGAAATGAATACAGCCAAGCCTGTTGGTTAGAGAGTCAATAGGCTTGGCTGTTCACAGGGTATCAGCATAAATAGACGTTGATTGATTTCATGGCGTAATTTCATGTCACATTGTGTACTAGCTTTATATCGAGAGCGATATTTCTACTGCTATTACTGTTTAATGGCATTTTACTGGACAATCCCATTCCGAAGTGCGTTTACGACTGCTTGTGTACGGTCTTCGACTTCCAGCTTCTGCAAGATCCGGTGAACATGTGTTTTCACTGTGCTTTCACTGATGTGGAGTATTGAAGCAATGTCTTCATTGCGCCATCCATATGCCATTTGTTGAAGCACTTCAATTTCTCTTCCGGTAAATGATTCCGCACGCTCATCCTGGCATAATGGTCCAAATCGTTGAAGCGCAGACTTCTCACCCATTCGTATGACTTGACTCATTACTTTGGATGCAACTGCTGTACGATAGATCGCTTCTCCACGATGTGCTGCACGAATCGCCTCAATCAGTTCATGGGGGGTAGCATCTTTGAGCATATATCCTACAGCGCCAGCACGAATGCCGTCGTATACATATTGTTCAAGTTCAAATGTTGTGAGAATGATTACCTTCAGTTCGGGAAATGATGCAACAATGTCGCGTGTTGCTGCAATCCCGCTGTATTTCGGCATTTGAACATCCATTAAAAATACATGCGGCTGTACTTGTTCTGCTACGGCAATTGCTTCGCGACCATTGGCTGCATAACCGACCATCTCCATATCTGACTGAGCATTAATAATATGGCTCCAACCACTGCGAACAAGCTCTTGATCATCTGCAATCGCGACTCGAATCAACTCATCCCTCATCCCTGCTTCCCTCCTCTACAATAGGATCGTGATCTACGTAATCGTGAGTCGGTATCGCTACGGATAGCGCAAGCCCATGAGGATGTATGTGTACTAATCGCAAGGTTCCTCCTGCCGCCTTACATCTCATCTCCATATGAGATAAGCCAAACCCTGGAATTATAGGCGTCTGGCTATCGTTCTTTCCATTGTCCTGTACAGTCATTCTAATCTCCTCGTCACGCTCCACGATTGTTATCTTGACCTCCGTCGCAGCAGCATGACGGATGACATTTGTCAATGCTTCCTGAAGAACCCGGTATAGTAGTTCAGTGATGTATGGTGTCCAAGCACTGCCGCAGTCTACAGCTTCAAATGTAATCAATAACTGACTCTGTTCTCTAACTTGCTGGATAAGTTTCTCCAGCGCATTCATTCCGCCATAAATCTGGTTATGATCTGTCATTTGATGCACGACCGCACGGACTTCGGTCAGGCAATTTCGAGCTACTTCGAGCACAGTGGCCATAGCCTGCTCGGCTTCTTCCTTATTCGCTTGCATCATATACGGCAATGCCTGAAGCTGGACGATAACCGAGGTTAATCCATGTCCGATACTATCATGAATGTCTCTTGCAATACGGGTTCGTTCTTCTAATACAGCATATTGAAGCAGGCGGCTTGTAGCCTCTTCCAGTTCGTAATGAGCACGCTTCAATTCAAGATGCGCCTGCTCCATATCGATATGCATGTCGCTCAATTGTTGGTGCGCCTCACGTCTCGTACGCGCTCCCCAGAAGATGACATAGATGCCGACGAGCAGAAGCATGTAGACTCCTACTCCATATTCAGGTGAATGGCTGGTATAAAACAACATAACTGCGCTAACAGCCGTGATTACAGCTGCAAGCACAGCTGCAAGCATCCCTTTTAGCCTCAATGCGATGTATGCGATGAGGTAAATTACTAATGATGCTGACGTTCGTACTGTATCAAAGAACAACCATGAAGACATGGTAAGTAACCATAGTAATAGGATGATTATGTAATAGTTCTGTGTATTCCGAACTCGTCCGCCTGGGGTCCATATCAGAAGGAAGACGTACGAGACGAACATCGCCAGTCCTGTCCCGATACTCCAAACTGAAGAAGAATTCTCATACGGAATAAAGATGATGAGGATGATTAGACTTAATATAATCACCCTCAATCGGCTATGCATAGGCTTCTCATATGGAATTATGGGTCGATTGACTCGCATAGATTGCAGATCACACCTTCTGAGAGAGGGATTCATGCCTCATATTCTCCCGTGGCCTTGCAGCTGCCGATAGCGTAAAAATAGAAAAAAGCGTCTCGCACATACACTGCCAAGCGGAATCATAACGAGTGCATTACTTAATGATACCAGAGCATGCTCTCTCCCCCAATAGCCAATTGCCAAGCGTAGAAGCATTGCAGCCATAAAAATAATGACGCCTGCAATTGAACTCTGTGAAGTTATTCTCCCAGTAACCGGATGAACACGGAGTTTTTCCAGGGAAGCCCTCCACATGCCCAGCCCTATGCCAAGAACAAGACAGATCGCATATAGCAGGAAGCTCATCCAAGTCAAGTTCGCAGTCTGTGAGATTGTCGTAAAGGTTACCCAAATGAACAATACTGGAGTGATCCACATGCGTGATGGGCGCAATTCCTTTTCCTTTCCCATGCGTAGAAGTACAATTGCCAGCACAATAATAAAAGTTGAAGCAGATGTCATGATATCTCCTCTTTACCTTATATTTGATTTTCTAATTAGCAGTATAAACAGAATGCTGCATATTGAAGTCCACCTACAGATTGAATTTTGATAAATAGTATGCAGGTTGGTTCATTGCTGCACGCTGTTCATCGTAGAGCCAATGGTTGAATTAGACATTCATAGCCATTACAGCGTGTTACAAAAAAACGGTGCACTTCCTCACAAAAACAAGCTGCTGCCTGCAGAATGTGAGGATGTACACCATAATGTTCATTTGCTTCTGTATGTAATTCCAGTGACGAATGACGTTCAGTTATCCGATATTATTGATGTTGTTGCTCGACAACTGGCGGGATTCCCGGATATTTCACGACTGGCCACTTCGTCGTTCGCAGGGCATTCATTAATTCAGGCGAAGCATTCACATTCGGTTGGACGAGCTGCCTCGGCGTAAGTGCCATCCATTGATTGAGGGACACGTCTGCAAACCGATCACTTTTGAACATTTCGAGGAACCATAAGCTGTCTGTCCCTGTATTCTGAATATAATGTCCAAACGCAAAAGGAACGTATCCGACATCCCCTGCCCGATAGTTAAAAGTCCGTGCTGCACCATTCCCCGAGAAAACAGTCATTCTGCCCTGTCCGGTAAGATAATATTGCCATTCATCATTGTTAGGATGCCAATGCATCTCTCTCATGGCGCCAGGCTTAATCTCAACAAGTGCTGCAGCTATCGTTCGTGAAGCTGGAAAATTGGTTGCATCCACGATGCGAACTGTCCCACCGGGAGTTGTGATTGGCGGCTGAGCCATCAAGCGATGTACGAAACCCGGCTCAATCGTCCCGTAAGGATCAGGCACCTGCTGACTCTCAATCGATCCTGGTACTTGAGATTGATAAATGTACACCTGCTCAGAAGGAATGTGCTCAAATGCACTTATCGGTACACCAAAATTAGCTGATAAAACCTCCTTCGGTGTATGCGCAAACCAATCCGATATCGAAAGGGTATTTAGATCCGAAAAACTCCCGTCATCGAACACGAGCAGGAACTCGCAGCCCTCCTCTAGCCCCTGAATGGAATGTGGAATGCCGGGAGGGAAGTACCACAGATCTCCCGGTCTAACATCTGCGATAAAATTACGACCGTTCTGATCGACCGCGGTCACCCGGGCGCTCCCCAGGATCATGAACGCCCATTCTGCCTGTTGATGCCAATGAAGCTCCCTTACCCCACCTGGAGTAAGCCTCATATTGACACCTGCCAGCGTCTTCGCTACCGGCAGTTCTCTTACCGTGACTTCGCGTGACCACCCCCCCTTATTCAGCTGCATGTGTGCATCGGAAAAGGAAAACTTCAAATTCGGAACAAGTCCTGCATCCGTTGGCGGAGGAACGAGCATATCTGGATTTTCCATATCCCGCATAACATCGCGTGGACCGAGATCAGTTGCCCCTGCACCGTCACTTTCGCGAATGGGCTGCGGAATATGCATCTGCTTCGAATCATGTATATTCACGATCCCACCTCTCCCTTCTCTGAAACTTATCGAACAACGCTAATGAGATGTTGCCTACATATAATGTTGCCTGATTAACAACTCAAGGAACTGGCAACGATTCCATTGATCCTTATGAACATGATGCTTCGATTATGCTGTAATATCCGCGTTCGGATGCAATTCAGGACTAGGAAAATGGATATGTTTCAACAACAACGAGTGATCCCTTATCTGAGGTATATACAAGCACCTTGATTTAAATGGTATTTATTGTTATTTATCTCCCCGCATTATGGTATAGTAAACTGAAGGAGGGATCGAGGTGAAACACTACCGAGTATCGGCATTTGTTTTCTTCATTTTGTCTCTGGTAACTGGCTGTATACCGAGATCATCCGTTCCTGAGCTGATTAATACTCCCGCAACGATAACCTTAACTCCTACAGATCCATTTCAAGGTGAAGCAGCTAAATTAAAGCCTTTCCTCGGCAATATGACAGGGGCGTTTATTTTGCGATATGATAGCAATGGCAAAAAAACGCAAGTAAACTTGGATATTGAGATCTGGAACTATGGCAAGAAAGTAAAATCCGTTGGCGGCATTGGAGACATATTCTTCACACCTAATAAGGAGGATCGGAAAGAGATTGAGCTTATCATATCTATTGATACCGTTGCTGTCTTAGGACAGGACAATATGAATCATATCAAGATTGGCATCGTCCATGAATCTGGTACAACCCTGTACGGCCTTTCGCCCCCAACAGATCATAAGGTGATGGGACGGGGGATCATTTCATATCATGAGCCTCAATCCTTTATTGCACAGGGTACGATTCGGGTATGGGGCATGCAAATGACGAGTGCAAATCACATGATTACTGCAGATTTCTCACAGGAATCACTAAGCAAAGTCGAGCAGGCGATCCTCTTCACTTTGCGGTTTGATGATTAATTTACGGTACATCATGTTTATGCTACTATCATTCACGAAGGAGTGTGTTGTTTGTGCAAGAACCATGTCTTCCTACTGGTGTGGATGTCAAAGACACCCCGTTTGGCTACACACTGTCTTTAATAGGCGGCAAATATAAAATGATCATTATGTATTGGCTGTCCGAGCATAAGGTCATGCGGCATAATGAGCTGAAGCGAAGCATCGGTACCATTTCATTCAAATCATTGAGCGTTATGTTAAAAGAGATGGAGGCAGATGGCCTTATCCAACGCAAGGAATATCCACAAGTGCCGCCAAAAGTCGAATATTCCTTAACGGAACGTGGTCTATCGCTCATCCCTATAGTAGATATGATGTGTGATTGGGGAGAGAAGAACAGACTATCACCCTTAGAAACTGTGGAACATTCATAATGCAAAAGAAGTATCTCCTGCATGAGGAAATACTTCTTTTGCTATTAGACGGGATAAAAAGAATAACTTACAGATTGTCAATGAATTTCACGTATTCAATTGCCCCCTGATCCAGCTTGCTTGCTGACGGCTCATGCTCCGCCCCGTAAAACGCATAGAACGAGCGATAATCTGCTTTACAATACTGAAAGCTTAATTCGAATGGGGATAATACTTGCTCGAATGTATAACGATATTTCCCCTCCTCGAAATCCTCTTTTTTAATTCCGGCAGATACAGCCAATGCAGCTTTGCGATCTTTCAGTTTATCGCCACTTGAACCATAGGCCCAACCATAAGTAAATACTTCATCAAGCCATTTTTTAAGAAGAGGCGGGCAATTAAACCAATAGATTGGGAACTGCAAGACAAGATTGCCATGAGATTCAATCAACTGTTGTTCTTGCTGAACATCAATGTTGCCATCAGGGTATACCTTATACAATTCGTGAACTGTATATTTGTCCGGGTACTTCTTGAGTTCTTTGGCCAAGCGTTTATTGACAACGGACGTATCTAAGTTAGGATGAGTTAAGACAACAAGTGTTTTCATCGATTTGACCTCCATAGATTGGTTTGCCTCTTGAGTATATGCTGTAAACTATCTATTTGTAAGTACGCACTTTTAGTTCAGGTACTTACATAAAGGTTAGTATCAAATGGTCAAAACCGACAACACTTGTGCAGTTGACTAGATGCTGGAAACCGATCCCCCGTCCACCCGAAGATTGCTTCCATTGATGAAAGAGGCCTGTTCGGAGGCTAGTACCTGTTACAATGGAGATGTCTATCCTCAATACCATGTGCAACATAAACAGAGAGCTCGCGCATGTGCACGTCCTCTCTGTTTCCTTACTCATTCAAATACGTTGTCACCCGATTTTGGATTAATTTTGCTACCTCTTCGGCAGATTTCTGACCAGCAATATACGATTTCGCTTCTTCGGTTACGATCGCGGACAGCTTGTCATCACTAGACCGATAACCGCCCGCTGCTGCCAGCAGCTGCTTGGCCTTTATGAAATATCCCTCTGTCGCCTTAACAGCTTGGCCCGATTCCAGCTTAAATTCTCCACTTTCCACTTGCTTCTGTCTTTCGTTAAGCTCCTGTTCATTCACCGATGCAAGTACGGAAAACCCACTTCTCTCTGGCATAGATTGCGCTTGCTCAGATGCCAAAAAGGATATCAATTTCCAAGCTTCTTCAGAAACTACCGACTTGGATGAAATTGCAAGCTGTTTTGGAGCAGAAAAAGAAACTCCGCTTGTCTGTCCTGCAGCATGCGGCTTATTCAGCAACACAGGTTTTTTATAAAGCGTATGGGGACAAAAGATAAAGTCAGGAGTAGATACCAGTGTTATCGAGCTGAACAACTGCTTTCCGTAATCTGCCTCCTTCGAAGTAGCAACTTGATGGTCATACATGCTCTTGATTTGCTCCATAAGAGTTATAAAGCCTGGAGAATCGAAGTTAGCCTTTTGATTGCTGCGATCGATGAACTCGGAAGACTGATCGATGACTATGTCAAGCAGCTGCTCCTCAGGCGGTGTGTTCGCCAATGCATATCGGGAATCGCCTTCATCCATGCTCTTCATAATCTGCTTCGCTACTTGTTCAAATTGCTGCCATGTCCATTTCTGATCATCTACCTGAACGTTAGCCTTCTCCAGTATATTGCCGTCCCCTAGGAAGGTATGCAGGTGTAAGCTAAGCGGCATCGAATATAGCCCACCATCGATCCTCATCTCATCCACGATATTCGGGTACAAATCGCCCTTTTCCAGCAGCTTCTCTTTTTTGATAAAGTCATTCATATTGAGGAGCAGCTTTTTATTGACATATTTCTCGACAGGCAGGTTGGCAACATCAATGATATCCGCCGCTGCGCCAGATAATAGCTCCGTATTGATTTTTTGCACATACCTGTCGTCATCTTGTTCCTCCACTTTCTCATTTTCTTGCTTAAACAATTGAAGACGAACTTCAATATCTGGATTTTGTTTCTCAAATTTCTTTATTGCAGATACATACCAGGAATTTGGATTGAACAAGGACATCGTTACGATCGTCTTGCCTTCCTTCGTTTTGTTCGTCTTGTCCCCTTCATTCGATGAACCGCATGCCACTGTCATTGTAACGAGCAACAAACTAGTGAAAATAATGATAAGCCGCTTATTCATAATATGATCTCTCCTCTATTCCATCTTTGAAATCTATTGGAGCCGAATCCGATTGCCATCTTGCAAAGGCTCGCTGCTGTCTACAATAATTAGTGTTTGTTCATAGACATTTCCTGATGTGATTAACGTTACCTTGTCATTGCTTTCACTTGATGTGACGGGAACCTTGCGTGCCAAAAAGACGTTGCCAAGCGGCCCCAACTGCTCCTCAACTGCATAAATGTACAGTCCTTCTCGCTCTCGATGAATCGCTTTATTTGAAATGAGAATTCCCTCTTCACGAGAACGCTTCGTAATATGTACACGACCTTCCTCGCCGCCTTTCAAAGCGGAGTTCACCATTTGGAGACGAACCGTTTTCTGTGCAATGGTTGATTTCGCATTCGTCACAAGATCATCAGCAGCTGCAGATCGCCGTTCATTATCGACGATATCCATAATCAATGCTTGATACTCTTGTGACTTGTTCGCTTTGTCCCCCTTTATTACAACCGGCATCTTCTCCCCTATCGATATCGCGAGTAAATTCAACAATTCAGCATCAATCGTAATGTCCAACTGATACCCACGGCTGCTATTGGCTAGAATGATATCCGCCGCCCCAGAAGACACTACGCCTGTTACCGCGTTAATCTTCGTCACAATGCCATCGAATGGAGCTTTGATTTCTTTTTGTTGTTCCAACTTCTTTTTCAATTCGTTAATTTTACGAGTTTGTATCCCCAAATCCAGACGACGTGTTTGTATTTCGCGCGACGCGGCGCGCAGCTTCATGTCATCCTCTTCTGATGTCGCAGATTGAATATATCGATCCTGATAGGTTTGCAGCTCGATCTTTTGCTTCTCTAGATGGGCAATCTCATCTTGCAATTCTTGCTCGGCGGAACTGCTGTCATAAGTCAGCAGCGTCTGACCTTTTTGGACGTAGCTCCCTTCTTTCACGTAGATCTTGCTAACCCGCCACGGTGCCGCATTCGCTAATTTTACTTCGGACACAGGCCGCAGGATACCACTTGCTTCAAGCTTATAATCAAGGCTCCCTAGTGCCGCTTTCTCAGTAACAACCTTGGGGAGCGTTAACGATTCCAATGTATTGCTGAATAAGGTACAGAACACTAACAGTCCGATAAATAACCCGAACAAAATGACTATCGTTCGTTGACGCTTTTTCTCTGTAGCAGCGACTTGTCCTTCACTCCCCACTTCCAATACTCCCTTCAAACCAATCTATCCCTTGATGCCTGACAACTGGACACCTTCGATAAAGTAAGGTTCCACATATAAGAACAAGAGCACCATGGGGGCCATATACAGCATCGAAGCAGCGAAAGCGACTCCCCTGGCCCCTTTATTGATGTTCGATAAATATACGGAGAGTGGCTGCTTAAGTGCATCGTGCAGGAAAATAAGAGGCTGCTCCACCATGTTCCAATAATCCACAAATAGCAAAATGACAAGACCCGCTATTCCTGGTTTGATTAAGGGTGCGATAATCGACCAGAAAATTCGGAGGTGACCAGCCCCATCAATTTTAGCTGCCTCGATGTAATCGTACGGAATGTGCATCATGAACTGGCGAAGCATAAATACACCGAAGGCGGCAAATATCCCAGGAAGAATAACCGAGCTAGGATGATTCAGCAATCCAAGTTGATCGGCCATCATATAATGGGGAACAAGCGTAACTTGATAAGGCATTAGCATCGTGAACAGGTAAACAAGAAATAGGAGCTCGCGACCACGAAAACGCAGTTTGGAGAATGCATATGCGGCCAGAGCTGCAACTAAGGTTTGACCAGCGATAATCGGCACCACCATAAATACAGAATTCCAGAACATAGCTATATATTTCGAGTTCCGTATCAATAGCATGGAATACTGCTCTATGGACACTTGATCCGGAAGCAGCTTCAAATTCACGAACTGCTGGGCAAAAGCAGATACAGTTGAACCTACATGGCCAATCAATCCATAATTCATTTCAATTTCTTGTTCTGTCATTATTGAATTTGTGAATGTAATCACAATTGGTGACAATAACAATCCAGCAAACACTACCATAATGGCCGTCATTACGATTTTTTGTATTCTTCTCATACGATTGATCTCGTTACCTCCTTTCTCATGTCTGCTGCTCTATCTGTTGCTTAGTCCAACGAATGTCGAACACGACGCTCTATGAAATACATCCCGAATACGATGACTAAGATGCAAGCTGCCATTAATGAGGCCGCCGCCGTAAGCTTCTGGATGTCCAAGGACACAAACATATTGTTCATAAAATGCTGCAGCATATAAATGCTGTCATGCGGATAGTCGCCGGCAACTAAGTATGTTTCCCGAAATACCTTGAACGAATTCATAATCGACATGAGGACTACAAAGAACATCGTAGGTGTTAGATACACGAGCGTGATGCTTCTGAATTGACGGAAGCGGCCTGCCCCTTCTATATAGGCTGTCTCATAATAGTCCTTCGGAATCTGCTGTAAGCCTGCCAAGAATAGAATCATGTTATAGCCAATGTTTTTCCATATGTATACACCGATGATTACATAGCGAGCGGCGTCAGTCTTCATCCAATCCACACGTTCAAGCATCCAAGTGCCTAACCAAGCGTTAAGGGAACCATTCCAGTCAAAGAGGATCTGCCAAATGAGCACGATAGACGCCGTAGGAACGACGAGCGGCAATACATAGGCTGTACGCAGAATGTTGCGGCAATAGATGTGTTTGTTCAACATAATAGCGATGCATAGGGACAGCACGATGAGGATCGGAACGCTTATAACTGTAAAATATGTCGTATGTAAAAAAGCTTTGCGAAAAGAGTCGCTATCGAGCAGTTCGCGATAATTGTCAAGTCCGACAAATTGTCCTTGAACAGCGTTGTTCTGAAATGAATACATCATCCCTTGTACAAAAGGGATGAAATAAAAGATCGCAAACCCTATTCCGCTAGGCAAAAGAAACATAAAAGCTGCAGGTGTATCCTTGCGGAGCCATTTTGTCATTTCACATCCCCCATCATTCCTATCCCAAATGAAAATTCTTCATATAAACTATGGAAGTTGATATCAGACTCTACGTAGTATGAAGCATCCACATAAACATGAAAAAACCCACTTTCTCTCAACGCTTCTCTTATCCTGCACTTAGAATAGAGCAAACTGTTTAAAGAAAAAGTGGGGTAAAAATAAAGTTTTTCTTAAATTAACGTTTTTGGGCTAAGAGAGAATCATCGTTGTGATAAGGCAAGCGCACTTCGAACATCGTTCGTACCGCATCACTCTGAACGGATATCGTTCCATCATGCTGTGAAATGATATTCTTCGTAATGAATAAGCCTAAGCCTGTGCTATCCCCTTGCTGGGATCGGGCTTGATCAGCGGTATAGAACATGTCAAACAAATGAGGGATATGCTCCGGCTTGATTTGATCCCCATAATTAATCACCTTCACAATCACCTCATTCAACACGATTTGGGCTTGAATATCTACAAACTTCCCATCACTTCCGTAGCGATTCGCGTTAGACAGTAGATTCTCGAATACTCTCGCTAGCATCTTTCCATTTCCGCAAATATACATGTGTGACGGTATATTCAAACGAACCTGTAAACCATTCTTCTCT
This sequence comes from Paenibacillus sp. KS1, assembly GCF_001680695.1. Lineage (NCBI taxonomy): Bacteria > Bacillati > Bacillota > Bacilli > Caryophanales > Paenibacillaceae > Paenibacillus > Paenibacillus sp. KS1. The sequence continues at coordinate 32,781 of NZ_MAIS01000052.1, forward strand.
AGAACGGGATATAGTTCCTCGGTAACCTGTATGAGAAGCTCACTTACATCCATTCGATGCCTCTCAATGGCCGCTGTACCATAATTCATTCTCGTTACTTCAAATAACTGATCGATGAGTTTCTCCAATCGTTGCGATTTAGTATAAGCAATTTCCGTGTAATGGATGATTTGTTCTTCTGTTAATTTTTTATCTCGAAGAATGAGATCCAGGTACCCAAGGATAGACGTTAGTGGAGTACGCAAATCATGTGCCAAATTCATGACCAATTGATCCTTGCTGTTCTCAGCAAAGTCTCCTCTCTCAACCGCCTGCTGCAGCTTAATCTTGGCCAAGTTAATGTCTTTCGCAATAACCCCGAATTCATCTTTGGATTCGATATGTACTGGACTTGCGAAATCTCCGTTGGCAAGCTGGTTAATTCCATCAGAAATCATGTTAAAGTATACTGCATACCGCTTCGTAAGCAAGAAGAAAAACAAGATCGCAAGCGGTGTGAAAATAAGTAAAAAGAAATTAATATCCCCTATATCCCTAATGAAATATCGAACGGAGGTTAATGGATGTTCGTACTTCATGGTGTGATAATACATCTGAAGAAGTTTGTATAGTAAGAAAATGATTCCTCCGGATAGAAGGATACTGACACCAAAAAGGAACAGCATTTTAGCACGGAAGCTGCGAATGATTTTACCCATTGAACGTGTAACCTACTCCCCAGACTGTTTTGATTAATTTGTTTTTCGCGGTATCTTCTTTCAACTTTTTGCGAAGTGTACGAATATGCACCATGACCGTATTCGCATTCTCAAAATAAGCTTCGCCCCACACCTGTTGAAAAATATGCTCCGAGCTGAATACCTTCTTCGGGGAGCTCGCGAGCAGGTGCAAGATATCGAATTCTTTCGGTGTAAGTTCAATCGGTTCATCATACAGCCGAACCGAGCGCTGCTCGAGGTTCATAACAAGTCCGCCGTTCTCCAGTACATTGCGAGCTGATGCAGCAGAAGAATTGAACTGCATGCTGCGCCGCAGATGTGCATTCACCCGAGCAACCAACTCCATGGGGTTGAACGGCTTGGTCATATAATCATCCGCTCCTCTAACCAGACCCGTGATTTTATCCAAGTCGCTTGTCTTGGCGCTTACAAATATGATGGGCATATGGTTCTGTTCTCGGATTTGCCGGGTAACTTCATAGCCATCCAGCTTCGGCATCATAATATCGAGTATCGCCAAATCAATGGAATGGCGATGAACAGCATGTACTGCTTCCTCACCATCTGTTGCAATGATACAATGATAGCCTTCCTTCTCAAGATGATAAGCGATTAAATCAGCTATTTCCTTCTCGTCCTCTGCAATAAGTATCGTAATTTCTCTCATGCGATCTACTCCTGTGAAATGGTAACATTTCCTCCCATTGTAACAGATCCTCACTACAATTACAGAGCTAAGCAGGCATCGAAGAATGATCAACCACCTGCTTAGCTAAGCTATAGTCGCTTCATGTAAGGAGTGCTGCCCATTTTGTGCGCTGTGATCGGATTTGTCAACCTATGCTTGAACTGCTGAAGCCAAGCTTCGAATCCTAGCCTTCCCCTCTTTCTCCATCCATTCCAGAAACGGCATTTGCTTCCTATATTGATGCTTCCACTTCACATCGGGTTCTGCGGAATGAATGGATTGGCATAGGAAAAACAAACTGATTCGAGACACAGCAGCAGGGAGCAAGTATAACTCAATATCGGACAGCTTCCCATATCCAGCCAGAAAACGGGCGTCGAAAGTACTCGCATAATTCGGCAGCAATAAGTAGATTACCCATATCGAATAGGCAATGTCGAAGAGGCGTGTTCCGTTCCGTACAAAGTCAAAATCCAGCACACAGCTCACTTCATTGCGAATGTACTTCTGATTCCAGAAATGCCAATCACCGTGGATGATTGTCCGAGGCAGCAACGATGCATCTTTGTCGTATTTATGAAGTACTCGGTTCATGACACGCGATACTTCTGCATGCTCCTTGCTAGGAATTGTCGGCAATTCTCGAAGCCGGCTCAACCGTTCCCTTAAATCGCTGCTTTTATGGTAGAATGACCATTCAGGAAGTGGGCCCGGCGGCTCATCTCCCAGAATATGATGGAATCTTCGAAGCATACTTGCACTCGAATGCACTTGCTGCTCCCGGCACAAGAACGATCTGCCTTGTACGAATGGAGTAACTTGAACCCGCTTCCCATCAAGCTCTACAAAGCTCATACCCTTCTCATCCTGAACAGGACGAGGTACAGGAATCCCTTCATTCTCTAGCTTCGCAAGCAGATTCGAGACATATTGAAGGTGAGCTTCACTTACGGATGAGCTAATAAAACGTACAACGAATTCCCCATTTGTTGTCGTTATTTTCAGATTAATATTATATGAGCCTTTTAACCTATCTCCTATGCCTACCAATTCCCCTAAGGAGAAATGTTGACAAACGAAATCGATAGCTGCTGCTGTTCGCAGCGATTCGTCTGTGATCATATCGAGTGATGGCTCCATACTCACATCTCCTTCTTCTTGCTTAACACGAAGCAAGTAGACTCTGCTATTCACTATATTCGAAACTACTTCAGTATTGGCATTACAATGGTGGAATAAGCAGGACAATTTCCAAAATATACGATTGTACCTTTCACTTTTGTTCCTATGACATATGAATATACTATACGCTAATCCCCTTATAAAGGGCGTGAACCAATGCAGAGAAAAAAACGGACACCGAATGTAACAAAGAATCAAAGAAAGCGCGAAAATCCTAGACGCAAAAAGATTATCAATACCATACGACACTCTACTTCGGTTACCCTTTCAGAACCTGCTGCCCCCTTATATCGCCCCCCTCCTGTACAATGGCCACCGCGTATATTAATGATCATCGATCAATTCAATATTGGAGGTACCGAGACTTACACACTCTCATTGACGCGAGAGCTTATTCGGAGCGGGGCAGTCGTAGCAGTAGCAGGCAAGCGAGGCAAGATATTGGATTCCTTCATTGGTCTCGGCTGTCCGTACTATGAGGTTGATTTCGTGCTTGATAATTATGAGCCTGATGTCCAAAATGCAAAGCTGCATCTCGATGTATTAAAAATGATTATTAGCACGGAACGCATTCAAATTATACACGCGCATCAACACCCTTCCGGAGAGCTTGCTAAGCGCGCAGCTGAGGAGATGAATATCCCCTTTGTCTTTACCGTTCATGGCTGTTATTATGATGCATCGCATATGCAGAAGTTGAAGCCAAATACCACTTTTGTAAGTGTCAGTCCAGCGATCGAGCACTCACTGAACATGGATGGCATTACGTCCCATCTTATCCCGAATGGACTCGATGCAGTGGAATTCAGCAGTTACCCCGAAGCCTATCAGCGGTATTTGCGAAGCAAACTGGGCATTCCAAATAATGCCTTCGTCGTCATGTATGTAGGCCGTCTAACATGGGAGAAGGCAGATATATGCAAAGACGTCATCCAAGCGACATCTGCACTACGCAAAAAATCAGGCAGCCCTATCGTCCTTCTGATTGTAGGCGGCGGTATCCATCAAGAACAGGTCGTTAAGCTCGTCGAGAAGGAGCGTCATCAAGCTGGAGATTCCTTCATCATCTATCCGGGAGAAATGCTGAATATGAGGGCTTGTTACGCCATAAGCGATTGTGTGATCGGTACGGGGCGCATCGCATTAGAAGCAATGGCCTGTCAACGTCCTCTTATTTGTTCGGGGAGTAAAGGTTATCTTGGGGTCGTAGATGCAAGCTGTTATGAACAAGCGTGGAACTCTTGGTTCGGGGATCACCATGCTGCCAATTCCGTACCGAAGGGACTATTGACGGCACATATTGAACGAATCTGGAATATGGACTTCGAAGAAAAGAACGCGATGGTTCAGTCCGGACGAACATTCGTCATGCAAAGATTTCATGTCGCACAAATCACAAGTAAAATGCTGGATGTGTATCGTCAATTACTATTTCCTAAGCGTGACTAAAATCGATGTGGAGGGAATGCCGTTGGTTCAATTTCATATAGAACCGTGGGAACATCTTATTGATACCGTACCACCCGGCACGATTCTGGAACAATATGTGCCTCCCGAGGTTGAAGAAGCAGCACGTTATGTGATAACGAAATATGATATGCATGTGTCCAGCATGGTGCTGATTACCTCTAAACCTGACAAGGGCGGTGCGATCTGGCGAATTGAAACGAATCATGGGCCACGAAGCCTTAAAGTCCTTCATCGTACTCCTGCTCGCAGTCTATTCAGCATCGGTGCACAGCAATATCTGGTTGAGCAAGGTGCTCGCGTACCAGCACTCATCCGGACGGTTGAGAACGATATCTATGTTGAGACTGGCGGAAAGCTGTGGATTGTAACGGACTGGGTTGAGCCCATGCAGCCTGTGTCGAAGGTTGACTTAGAAGGAGCTGCTCTTCTCTGCTACGGTCTCGGTGAATTCCATAAGTTCTCGAAAGGATACATTCCTCCTTCAAGTGCCGGCAAGTCCTCAAGACTATACACATGGCCAGCATATTATGAGAAGATCATCGCCAAAATCGGCTGGTTCCGTGACATTGCCGCCGTTTATACCGAATTTCCTGTCAGTCAGAAACTACTCGAAGTCGTAGATAGTTTCGAAACTCAGGCCAAAGAGACATTAGATCGATTGCTGAATGTATCGAAATATTTCAAAATGGTGGCAATGGGTGAACCCTATTGGGGATTAGTGCATCAAGACTATGGATGGTCTAATGGCCAAATGGGCCCAGGTGGAATATGGGTTATTGACTTGGATGGGGTCGCATACGACCTTCCTTTTCGTGATTTACGCAAACTGATTACAAGTACGATGGATGATATGGGCTACTGGGATACAACCTGGATTCGCGGAATGATAGGCGCTTATCATGAAGCGAACCCAATGGATCGAGAAACGTTCGAGCTGCTCTGCTTGGATATGGCGTTCCCGAACGAATTCTATAAGCATGTCAAAGAAATCGTATTTGACCCAACCACCTTCATGAGTATGGAATTGGAAGGTATTCTGCAACGTGTACTTGCTACAGAGAGCACCAAATGGCAGGCCCTAAACGAGCTTGCTGGCGACATCGAAAATTATGAACCCGGAGATTATTCGCAAGTTCCTGAATCATCAATGTGGCAGTTTACCATGCCTGGTATCGAATATGCTAACGGAGAACTTGTATTCGACAAGCTTCCTTCGCTACCCGAACAATCATCTGATCCTGCTCTTCAGCCAGCCGGAGAAATTGTTCCTGATACAATATCTACCCTACTACCTGATGCCGTCGGTCAATTCGAGAATGCAGTGTCGAGCCTATTACCAGCTGAAGTAATTGACGCAGCTGTCCCTCAAGAGGTCCCTGCACAGCAGCTACACGCCGAGCAGACAGCCGTTGCCGCTTCCGCTAATGAAGCGCTTCCGCTCTTCCCTACCCTCACTCTTACTCCTGATACGATCTATGCCGTCCGCCGCCGTAGAACTGCTCGCCGCAAGCGTAGAAGAATACGCCGCCACCGCTCAAGAAGAGTGCTTACGCGAAGACGTCTTGCTATTCGCCGCAAGCGCCGCAAAAAATCTTCGATCCTGCGCCGAATCCAGAGAACAAAGTTGTCCCGCACATTCGTCGGTCGGAAGAAGCGGATCTCCCGTTCAGCAGCGATACGCAAATCTAGAAAAAAATCACGTTCCGGTAAAACGGGATAAGACAGGAGGAAGCATACGGCGTGAACATATTAATGATCTGTACAGAGAAGCTTCCTGTCCCGAATATTAGGGGCGGCGCCATTCAGACCTATATCGGAGGAGTAAGCTCGCTGTTGAGCCGGAGTCATCACCTTACGATAGTCGGTAGATCGGATCCGGAACTGCCTGATGTTGAAGTGGTCGATGGGATTCCGTATGTTCGCATTCCTTCGGAGGGACTATTCGAGGTATATGCCGAAGGAGTTATTCGATTTCTCGCTCAGAATGGCAAGCAATACGATCTGATCCATATCTTTAATCGCCCACGACTTGTTCTCCCTGTGCGGAGTATAGCACCTCATGCCCGAATCGTCTTAAGTATGCACAATGACATGTTCCATCCTGGCAAGATTCATCCGGAAGAAGGAAGAGCCGTTGTCGAACAAACGGATGCTATTATTACCATAAGCAATTATATAGGACAGGAAATATGCAGATATCACCCTCACGCCGCAGCGAAAATACGTACAATATATTCCGCAGCAGACCTCTCCCTATTCGCTCCTTGGATTGAATCCGATTCTGCTCGCCAGGCACGCAATAGCCTTCGTACAGAGTATCAGCTGAATTCGAAGAAAGTTATTTTATTTGTTGGGCGATTGTCTCGTAATAAAGGCCCGCATGTGCTTGTGCGTGCGATGTCACATCTGAAACATTCAGATGCTGTATTAGTCGTAGTTGGCGGCGCATGGTACAGCGATAATAAAGTCAGTGACTATATTGGATACGTAAGAGCAATTGCGGCTCGCTCTCCTGTTCCTGTGATTACAACCGGCTATGTGCAGGCGAACGAAGTCCATCGCTGGTTCTGTGCAGCAGATATATTTGTATGCACCTCAATATGGAATGAACCACTCGCGAGAGTACATTATGAAGCGATGGCAGCTGGCCTTCCATTCCTTACGACCTCTCGCGGCGGTAATCCTGAAGTGATTCTTCAGGGAAATGGTCTTCTAGTTGAAGACCCAGAGAATCCACTAGAATATGCGAATAAGCTGAATCATCTTCTTGCAAATATGGATGAATGCAGACAAATGGGGCTGCGAGGAAGAAGAATTGCAGAGACACGGTTCGTGTGGCAGCGTGTCGCTCAAGAAATATTAGAGGTATGGGGTTGATTTACTGCTGTCATAACTGTGGCGCCGGCAACTCGGCGCCACCTCCTCCGTTATAGTCCGTACAATTGTCGAATCGATGCAACCTCCCGCTCTAGCCCCTGTAGCAGATCGATTTGTGGATCGTAAGCGAGCAGCTTCTGCGCCTTACTGATATCTGCCCATGTGTGGCTTGGCTCCCCATAAGTTCTTCCCATATATTGAATGCCTGCTTGATGTGGAATCAGCTGCTGCAACATATGAATGCAATCCATTATTGACGCTCGCTGCTTGCCGCCAATATTCAATATTTGTCCCAGAATACCATCCGTATGAACAGCGGCTGCAATTCCCTCAACACAATCGGATACATAAGTAAAGTCGCGTGTTTGGCTTCCATCACCAAATAAGGTGATCGGTTCACCGTGAATCATTTGATGAATAAAGCGGTGAAAGGCCATATCAGGACGCTGTCTTGGCCCATATACAGTAAAAAAGCGAAGTATCGTTACGGGAATCCCATCATTATGCAAATATACGCGGCACAGGTTCTCCCCAGTTAATTTGCTGACGCCATACGGCGACAATGGCTCCGTGATCGCCCCTTCATCCACTCTCCCCGTCTTTTCTCCATACACGGATGACGTAGAAGCATAAATAAATTTGCGTACCGGGCTCGACTTGCACGCTTCCAACAGCCGCTGTGTTGCCACAATATTGTGAGAGGCATAGTGAAGAAAATCCGGCCCCCAGCTCGATCTCACGCCCGGCATGCCTGCGAGGTGGCACACGACGTCGACATCCTTCAGCAGCAGTTCATTATTAGATTGCAATAAATTTGTTTCGTGAAAGGTAAATCTATCATGAGTTCGCAATGAGCTTAGATTGAGTTCCCTCTGAGGGCGCGGTGTTGACGAGTCAATATAGCCATCAATGCCAATAACGTGTACATGTTCATCCAGCAGCAGCCGTTCACAGAGATGGGAGCCGATGAATCCAGCAGCTCCCGTCACCAATATATACATATTCGACTACTCTCCTCCTTATCTATTTCTAACGGAACATTTCATACTCTTCTCTCTACTTGTGCCCACCCACTCCTTCATAATCGTATCCAATTGCTTGCATCTCATTTGCTCTGAGCATATTTCGGCCATCTAACAGAATAGGAGTTCGCATGATAGGGAGGGCCTCACTCCAATTCATAGATTCGTATACCGCCCACTCGGTGCAAATGATAGCAGCATCCGCATTGTGCAATGCATCCAAAATATGAGAATACTGTGTCAACCTAGCTGTTGGATAGTTGGGAGGAAGTGCAGCGACGGGATCATGAACGCTTATAGTGGCACCGCTGTTCCATAATTGGGTAATGATCGCTAGCGAAGGCGCTTCTCGTAAATCATCCGTTCCTGGTTTAAAGGTTAGTCCGAGGATTGCGACCTTTTTTCCATCAAGGGTGCCGAGCTTCGCTGTCAGCTTTGTAAGAAAATAAGCAAACTGCGTTCGATTAATGTGAACTACTTTCTCTAACAAGCTAAGATGGATGCCATACTGCTCTGCTGAACTCAGCAATGCGTTGACGTCTTTAGGGAAGCACGAACCCCCGTATCCGATGCCTGCACGTAAGAAGGAAGAACCGATTCGAGGATCTAACCCCATTCCTTGTGCTACATCTGTTATCGATACACCACATTGATCACACAGTCTGGCCAGTTCGTTTACATAGGAAATTTTGGTCGCTAGAAAGGCATTCGAGGCATATTTGATGAGCTCTGCAGTAGATGGCTCTGTTCGAATGATTGGACACGTATACCTTCGGTACAGGCTGCTTACGACATCGGCCGCAGCTTGCGAATCACTGCCTAGAATAATTCGATCAGGATGGAGCGCATCATGAAGTGCACTGCCTTCTCGGAGGAATTCGGGATTGGATACGACGTCGAATGAGATTGGTTTGGTTTGCTTGTTAGCAACCCATTCCTTGATTCGTTTCTGAGTGCCCACTGGCACTGTACTTTTGACTACAATGACTTTGTGTTCCTGCATATGTTCGCCAACCCATTCGGACACCTGCTGTATATATGTTAGATCAGCACTCCCGTCTTCTCGTGACGGTGTACCCACACAAATAAAAAGAATGTGATGCTTCTCAATCGCTTCCTTAGCATCGCTTACAAATTGGATGTTGCCCTGATCCACATACTTCTGCAACAGTTCTACTAGACCGGGCTCGTAGAAAGGAAGATCTCCCTTCTCTAAAGAACAAAGCTTTGAATGATCCGTATCAAATCCTGCTATTTTCCAACCATTTTCAGCAAAAGCTAGAGCAGTCGTTGTTCCGACATACCCGAGACCTACTACTAAAATATCCATGCTGTTCACCCCCCGGATGGTGATGCGATAGCGTGTTGATTCGCGATCACATTATTAAGCTGTACATCCGTGATGCTGACATCCTGAAGCACAATGCTGTTCTCGATACTGCAGTGATTAATCTTAGCTCTTGGACCAATAGTTACATAGGGTCCTATGATACAGTCTTTCAATTCACTGGTAGAATCGATTACAACTGGTGGGATCAGGCGACATCCCGGATATTGCAACCGCAATTCATGTAAATCTCTATCCCTTATGTCTTCCAGTACCCAGTGGTTCGCCTCCAGCCATCGTCCTATCGTTCCAATATCAGTATGGTTCTTGTCCGTAATCGTGTAGCCAATTGAGAATTGATGGTCTATCAACCATTGAATGGCGTGTGTAATCTCATATTCTCCCCTCGGAGAGGGAGATATCGAACGTACAGCTTGAAATAGCTGCGGCGTGAACACATATGCCCCGAGAGAAGCTAAATTTGATTTTGGATGCTTCGGCTTCTCTTCTAGTCCTACTACTTGATCATCCCTAACTTCTACGATTCCATAATCTTGCGGATGAGCAACCTGTCCTAGTAGCATGCACGCATCGTGTTTTTTGTGCGCTACAACTTCCACGAGTCCTGATAGTGACTCCGTGATTAGATTATCTCCGAGCATAAGTACAAAATCACTCCAGCCAATGTAGCTTTCCGCCTGTCTAACTGCATCTGCAATACCAAGAGGCGTATATTGGAAAATATACGTAATCTCTACTCCCCAACGTTCCCCTCTTCCCAACTGTTCCTGGAATAACATATGGTGTCCAGGTTGAATCACGATTCCAACCTCTCGTATCCCCACTTCTATAAGCTTTTCGATGCAGTAATAGAGAAGCGGAACATTGGCAACGGGAAGCAAAGGTTTAGGGGTCGTGAATGAAAATGGTTGAACCCGTGAACCCTTGCCAGCACTGAGGATTAACCCCTTCATTTTGCTCGCTCCTTTATCTGTTAACAGCCATACATCACTATATGATTCTCAACTCTCCCAAGTAAGGGCTTCTGGAGGTTTATAGATGAAAATATACGGTTGTCATCTGTACTACAAACATATGAAAATTCCACACTCTAACACTTTTATTTGTCCATACCCTTACAGGATATGAACATAGAATAGAAGGAACGCTCATACTGCTTCCAAATCAATCAAGAGAGGATTGATCCGATTGAGTAAGAATGAATATGTAAACAAGATTAAAAAGTTGGAGGATATCGACAGCGTTGAAGTCGAATATGCCGACGGGGAGAAAGTCGAATTTAAGACTGATGAAGGCAGTGACCTTGCGTCTTTTCTAGAACAAATCGATTGGGATCATGTTGAGGATGTCGAAGTCGAGCTAGTTAATGGTGAGAAGACTGGCATTAAATTGGGTGATGACGAGGAAGACGAACTGAATAGCGACAACGATGATGATGACGACGATGATGGTGATGAGGCTGACAGTTACGACGTTGACGACGAAGACGATGATGAGTATGTCAGCGACGATGATGATGAT
>NZ_MAIS01000105.1:0-20189 GCF_001680695.1 Paenibacillus sp. KS1
TTCAATCAGCTGGCATAAGGCTTCGTTGCCTGCTCCACTCGTATCCAAGTCTCTCAAGATGAGGAATCTTCTGAAGTAGGAGATGGCTATTTTCTCGCTGCGGCTGTATCCATTGCGGATGATGATGTCGTAGAACGGGAGTGAGTAGTTGCGTTTCGGTGACTGGAAGATGCGTTCGGCGATTTTGAAGGCGGTGTCGATCAGTTTGGAACGATTGGTTTCTTCATAGAGGAGTTGTACTAGCTGCTTGACCAGGTCATACTTTTCTACTTCAATACAGTGGAGAATAAAATCGCTTGTCTTATCAGGCCGCAATCGGCCCAGTTCGTTGCAGCATTCCCCTATGAATTCTTCATAGAAGGTGTCTATTGGTAATCCGAATGCGTGATTGATCGCGTGGAGCTGAGGCAGCATAAGTGATTGCTTGTTGTTGAAAATGTAACTAATGGTTGAACTGTCGATGCCGGATGCCTCTGCTAACTCTTTCTGCTTCCACCCCCTTATGCTCAATTCATCTTGTAACCTGTGGCGGAGTTCCATCGGAGCTACATGAAGATTGCTTGTCATGTCGAATCCTCCTTATTTAGTAATTCAGCATAACAATTCGAAATCCTTCCTGAATTGACAATTTATTTAAGTTTCTGTTGGTTTTTAGTATAAATGAAGATGAAGTAAATGGCAAATTGACATCTGGTTGAATTTCTATACTATTTTTGTCGAAAAATGGAGAGTCCTACTTCGATCAGTTTGGCACGCAATAATTATCTATTGATGGCATATGCACAAGCAGCTTCACCTATAGGTTCATAGGATAGGAGGACAAATTACAGATGAAGCATTTAACGGGGAATCCATGCTGTAAGCAGTACTAAGTCTAAGGGGAGTAGCGCTTGCAACCTAGCGTCCCTTACACTCTCTTGTACCTCCTATCTTCTCACAAAAAGGTGATGACATGTCCATAGAAGCGTTTCAAAGGCTGGTCAGCAATGCGACTTCTGTCTTTGTGGGTACGAACATGGATCAAGCTGCGCTGAATGCGGCCAACGGTACAGGCACGAATGCTGACCAAGTAGCCCGCACCCTTGCTCCTGTAGCGTGGCCACTATTGAAGAAGTACGATAATGATAACAGCCTGCAAGCGTATTCTCCATTCGGAGGCGTTCCCAATCCGGAATACGTATGGAAGCTGCCGGTATCTGATGGCCAGACGTCGGCTTTTGCAGCAGCCTCCGCACCATTTCTAATTCCTGCAGGCGAAAGTGTCTCGTTCAGCTTGTTTCTCAATGTTTTTGCCGACAATGCGATGGAGGCGAGAATGGAGCTTTTTGAGGATACGGGCGGTGCTGGGATGGGGCCCTTTGCGAAGTCTGCTGTGCAGCCTGCGGGGTTAGATGACTTCTTCTTGATCGCGGGAGATCCCAATATGCCAGCACTCGGACTACTGGAGATGCAGCCGTATAACTGGCAGGATATCCGCGTCTATTCTACTCGCTGCCTCGTTTCTGGTTCGCCAACTACCGCTCGAACATTCAAAATCGTAGTTTCCTTTCAGGTGACGAATTATCTCGTCATGAATCCACCGAATCCAGCCGGCTTGCAATTTGCTGTCGATATGTACGCTGACGGACCTGATTATCTGTATGTATCGAATGTAGGCGATGCCTCGGTAGAAATCTATAATATTGCAAATCCCGCGTCTCCTGTGCATATTGGGCAATTTAATGGAGGCAACTTGAACAATCCAAGAGGCATGGCGATAACCGGAACCACGCTCTATGTTGCGAATGCAGGCAGCTTCACGGTATCTATGTATAATGCAGCTAATCCGACAGCTCCTCTGTATATTAGTGAATTTAATGGAGCCAACTTAAGCTCTCCTCACGGCTTGGCGATAACGGGCACTACACTGTATATAGCCAATCGGGGGGATGGTACAATTGAAATCTATGATATTTCAAATCCTACGAATCCTGCGCATGTAACCGAGTTTGGCTCAGGAGATTTGCACCGTCCTGAAGGCCTCGCAATAACGGGCACTACGCTGTATATAGCCAATCAAAATGATGGTACGGTCGAAATATATGATATTGCGAATCCGGCAGCTCCGGTACGCGTAACTGAGTTTGGTTCAGGGGACTTAAGCGAGCCTGTAGGTCTGGCGATTACGGGAACCACGCTGTATGTCGCCAATCAGGGCAACAGCACGATTGAAATTTATAATATTACGAACCCAATCGCTCCGGTGCGTATAACTGAATTTGGTTCAGGCGAGGTAAGCGAACCTGCTGGAATGGCGATAACCGGGATCACGTTGTATGTAGCCAATCAGAACAATAGCACGGTGGAAATCTACAATATTTCTACTCCGACAGCCCCTTTACACGCGGGCCAATTTAATGGAGGAAATCTAAATCAACCTTACGGGTTGGTGATAAATTCGTTTGTAGGCTAAAGAGTCCGGATGAGATACAATCAACATACAAACCAATGTTTTCCGTGACCGGTATGAACCTTTGTGTGTCAGCCACTTGATTTGACGGAGAAGTCGAGCCGTCAATGACGGCGGCTTTTTGTTCCCTTTCAAGAAGAATCGAAATCCTATTAGAATCTAGCAGATAGAGGGATTTTTCCAATGAACAACGACTATCAATCCAGAATCGATAAGATCATCTTCTATATTAAAGAAAACAGCCATCAGAAGCTCACTCTTGATGAGCTTGCCAGCCGTGCTAACTTTTCCAAATATCATTTTACGAGAGTCTTTGCGGCGCATGTCGGCATGACGCCTATGGCATTTGTGAATCAAGAGCGCTTGCAGAAGGCAATTCACTTGTTGGAGCAAACGGATCACACCATACTGGACATTTCAAGTCTGTGCGGTTTCGAGTCCATATCCACCTTCAATGCTGTATTCAAGAAGCACCATGGAAGTACACCGAGCGCGGTTAGGAGCAAGCTGCGAGATACCATTCAGCATACAAATCGGGAAGATCGCAATTTGTCAGCAAATCATAGCAATAAGCAAGAAGAGTTATCTTTCTCTCCAGACTACAATAGAAGTCGCAGACATCCATTGCTGCAGAGAGCGTGGGAGAACATGATTGTGATCAAGGAGCTTCCGGATGTAGAAGTGGCGTATGTGTGGCATGTCTGGAGTTATTTGGATACCCGCAGTGCATGGGACAAGTTAAGCAACTGGGTACGAGAGCAGGGGCTTGCCACAAGAGAACTGTCATTCATTGGCGTTTCGTTAGACGATGGAAATGAAGTCGAGGAGTATGCCTGCCGCTACGATGCTTGTGTCACGCTGCCGCCGGGATTCACCAAGCAGGAACACAAGGACATCTCATATGGAACCCTGCCCGGTGGTAGGTTTGCTGTCTATTCGTATTACGATACCGTCCCGAATTTCGTTCTCGCATACGAGACGATGTTCAAGATGTGGCTGCCAAGCAGCGGATATGAGGCTGATGATCGACCATGTCTTGAACTGTGCCTGAACGATCCCAAGCAGGATAAGGAGGGCAAGTGCAGAGTGGATTTACATATTCCAATTCGTCAAAGAGCATGAGCTGTGGGGATGATGTCCTCAAGCATTATCCTGTGCTAAATAAAAATCAACTCATTTTGATTAAGAATTTTTTAAACTTACGTTAGTGTCCTCGACCCTACCATCAAATATAGCAAACCACATTGTTTTTGAGCTTGGTAAATTGACTAGAGTAACCTTTTTGGACAGATTGCTCTTTTGAAGAACTAAGTTAACATTCTTGTTCGATGAATTCGGAAGAATGCCGTAGTAGATAGAGTATGGCTTTTCAGCAATCTTTCCCGCAGTAAAATGCCAGTTATCCGTTGTATCAAGAAATCCTCCATTCCCTCGAAACTTGATGTGTCCTTCAGTACCTGAGTACAACACCACTCCAATGTCATTGTGAGGATCACGTTCAAAAAAAGATATGAAACCACCTTCAACTTCTATTGTTGTAACTATGGCACTGGCATTCAGTTTTAATTCGGTTTGAATCATAGAATTAACATTAGTATAGGTCTTATTTCCACAGGCGGTAATGATTGTCGAGATGATAAGTAAGATAATGATTTTTCTCATCATTAATCAGCTCCTAAGGTAAACAGGCTGCAATAATTTATGCAGCTTGCAGTTCTTTGAAAAACTTTATCTTGAGGTGTAATAGATAAATTCAACAATAATCACTAAACCCATCACTTATAATAGATAATATTTACTGTATTTACAGGCTATATGATTAATTGTGTGTTGTAAATCTATATTCTATGACTTGAGGGGCTGGCTTTGGAAGAATCGCAATTTGTCGTTGGAACATAGCAAGAAGTAAGAAACGTTATTCCCTGTTCCCGTTTACAATAGAAAGTGTGGAAGGAGCGGTATTATGGAACACAAGCTATATGAGCACGATATTGCAGCAATAGAGTGGCAGGACAAGCATGATCATCTGGATCACATCTTGCAGCAAGCGGGTACGATTACGATAACTACCTTGATGCAAGGTATGGAAGCAGAAACCGTTAAGGTGGTAACCGATACGGACAGCTATGTGCTGAAAATATGGAGCAGAGATTCCAAACCGGATATTCGTCTGCAATACCAAGCGCTCAATCTGCTGTATGCGCAGGGGGTATCCGTGTCTGAGCCCATCGGTTGGGGGATAAATGCGAACGGTGACAGTGTGCTGCTGACTACCTTCGATGGCGAGCCGCTGCGTGATGGCAATGTTCAGACTATGAAGGAGATTGCGAATCTTTTAGACCGCATACACCGCATTTCTCCAGAAGAATTCCATACGCAGTTACAACTGCCGCGGCATGATTTCAGCGAATATTTCTTCCCAGGTATGCAGGCGCATTCGGATCTGCATCCTCTCCTAGAGCAATTGGCCGAGCTGGCAGCACCGAAGCATGAGCGAATCATCCACGGGGATTATCATCTTGGCAATCTCGTTGAGAAGGCGGGACAATTAACGGTCATCGACTGGACCAATGTGCAATTGGGAGATGCCAGATATGATTTCGCTTGGTCGCTCACGCTGCAGCAGATCTATATACCGGAGCACTTTGCCGAAGTGTTTCGTAATACGTATTTAGCTATAAATGATATCCCGCAAGAGGAGCTTGATGTGTTCCAAGCGCTGGCATGTCTCAGATGGATACTTCTGTATCGCAATGGGGGCATTCCAATGGGGCCAGATACCCTAGACAGGGTGCAGCAGTTGCTGACAAGCAATCCACATCTACACGGGATTACATGCTAAAAAGCTTAAAAGGTGGAACAAGACGGTCAAGGTCAAGGCAGTGATGTTACGATCATACGACGAATACGACTAAGCTGAAAATATGGAGCGGTGATACGTTGAACCTAGACGCAGTGTTTGGGCAATTTCCGATATTGAAGTCAGATACACTTACGTTGAAGAAAGTCGAAGAGCATCATCTGGATGAGATTTATGACATTTACAGCAACGATACCGTTTTTGAATATTGCGGTATTATCCCGAAGCATAACAAGGCGACCGTCAAGAACATGATCGGACATTTTGAGAGAGACTTCAATAAGAGGTCGCGCATCAAATGGGGGATATTCATCAATGAGGACAGCAAGAGATTGGTAGGCATCATGGAAGCGTTCGACTTTAATCAGAAGGTGAATATGGTGACGATCGGGTACTTTTTGGCGGAATCGCAGTGGGGGCAAGGCATTGCTGCGGAAGCGACGCGAATTGTTGTGAAGTTCTTGTTCGAGGGTGTGGATGTAAACCGAATTCAAGCCGAAGTCATGCCTGCAAATGAACGCTCGAAGCGGGTGCTGCTGAAGAATGGCTTCATCAAGGAAGGGACGCTGCGGCAAGCATCGCTCTGGTCGGGCAAAGGAATCGTGGACTTAGAGATATATGGACTATTACAGAGAGAGTATAAGATCGAGGTTTAGTGAGCAGTCCTCACTTTGTGTTGTAATTTCCTGATAAAAAGGTTCGAGGGGCTGCGGCTTCTCGGACTTTTTGTATTATTACGAGCCAATTTGGACAATCTGCTTTCTCTAATAAATAAGTACGATTCTCATAAAAAAATGATGGAAACTACTAGATTTAGAGAGCATAGGCTATAGTACAATCGGAATTGTAAGCGGTTACCATATCTGCAGCAGATAAGACGACTACATAAGCAAAGGAGGACAAACGTAACGCGTAACGATGAACAACAAGCTTTTGTTGGGAGGAATGAGATGAAGCGGTCAAGTAAGAATGCAGTGGTCTTCATGCTAGTCGTGCTAGCAACTTGGATGCTGACACCCTATTATGCAATGGCTTACGACGATGCTAGCAATGCTGTCATGCTCGATGTTGTACAGGAGGGGAATTCGATCCAACAAGACACTCCTTCGGTTGTTGATGCCACTTATGGTGGAGAGCAGCTCAAATCTGCATCCATGCCTACTGTCATTGATGTTACTTACTATGGAGCGAAGCCGAATTCACATGAGGATGCGGCAGTTCCCGTCCAGCGGGCGATTGCTGCTGCGGCGGCTGTGGATGGCCCTGTAGTTTTACATTTCCCGGAAGGCAGATATGATTTTTATGCGGAAGATGCGGAGAAGCGGCCCTATTACATTTCCAATACAGCTTCCGAGAGCGAGAATCCAGATGTAACGAAGACGATTGGCTTGCTGCTTAAGGATATGAAGAACGTAACGGTTGAAGGCAATGGGTCGTTGTTCATGCTGCATGGGAAAATGACGACCTTTGTCATCGATCAAAGCGAGGACATCGAGATTCGCAATGTGCGCGTTGATTATGAACGGCCGACGATGTCGGAAGTGAAGGTGCTGGAGATCGGCAGTAACTATATGGATGTTGAGGTCAATCAGGATTCCTTATATGAGATTCGCGGCGGTCAAGTCTATTGGGTGAGCGAATCGAATAAGGCTGGAGCACGTTATTGGGAGTTCAAGGACGGTATCGCCCAAGAGTATGATCCGGACCAAAATATTACGTGGAGGACAGGCAATCCCGTATCCAGCGCGACAAGCGTGCAGGAGTTGAAGGCCAATACACTGAGGCTGCATTATAATCAGGCTCCGAATACCGCGGTAGGGCATGTATTTCAAATTCGAGACGGGGTTCGCAGTCAGGTAGGCTCCTTCATTCATAAGAGCAAAAATGTCACGTGGAAGCATGTTACGATGCACTATACGCATGGACTAGGTATCATTGGACAGTTCAGCGAGAACCTGACATTCGAGGACATGACGTTCGCGCCGCGCGCGGAAACGGGACGTACCGCTACCGGATTTGCTGACTTCATTCAGGCATCAGGCGTGAAGGGCAAGCTCAAGATAATGAACAGTACCTTCCGTGGTGCCCATGATGATGTCATTAATGTCCATGGGACTCATCTTGAAGTGGTGCGCAAGCCGGCACCGAATCAGATCGTCGTCCGCTTCATGCATCATCAGACGTACGGATTCGAGGCGTTCTTCCCTGGTGATGCGATCGAGTTCATCGATAACAGAACCCTTACGTCCGTAGGCAGCGGCAAGGTCGCTCAGGCAGACCGGATCAACGACCGTGAAATTACCCTCACCCTAGAGGACGAAGTACCCTCAAGTATTGGAACAGGAGTCGTTATCGAGAATGCCACCTGGGCGCCAGAGGTCGAAATTAAAGGAAATCACTTCTCGCGCATTCCGACGCGAGGAATTCTTCTATCCACGCGCGGCAAATCCATCATTGAAGACAATGTGTTTGAGCGCATGCAGATGAGCGGAATCCTCATCGCTAGCGATGCGCAAACCTGGTACGAATCCGGGATGGTTCAAGATGTAACGATTCGCAATAATACGTTCATCGAGAACGGGAATCCGGTGATTCAGATTCATCCGGAGAATACGAAGTATGCAGGGCCTGTTCATCGCAATATCAACATTGAAGGCAATACGTTTCAGATGCTGGACAATACCGTACTGTTCGCTAAGAGCACGGACGGCATTCGTTTCTCCGACAACAAGATTACGAGAACGCACCCCAACATGAACCCCAATGAGCAAGTCGCATTCCACCTCTTAGAGAGCAATCATATTTCAATAGAAGGCAATCAATTCGAAGGCGAAGGTGTAAATCGAACCGTTCTTCTGGACAGGACGCCTGCGGATGAGGTCACAATCTCCCCAGAGCAGCAGTTGCATGTGAATGACAAGGGAGTGCTGAAGAGTATTTCGATTGCAGCGGGCAACGACCAGACGACAGTGAAGGCGACAGCTTCAAGCGAGGCGACGCAGTACAATGGTGATGCCAAATACGCGATCGACGGCAATCCATCGACGTTCTGGCACAGCCAATGGGTTCCGTACGCACCACTTCCGCAATCGATTACGCTTGAGCTCAGCATGAAATCAGTCGTTAGCGGTTTAAGCTATCTTCCGAGACAGGAAGGGTATAACGGGAACATCACTGCTTATAAAATATATGCAAGTACAGATGGAGCCCAGTTTACCGAAATCGCGAGCGGCAGCTGGTCCTCCGATTCTTCGGAGAAATCAGCAGCATTCCCTCCTGTGACAGCTTCGTTCATCAAGCTGGAGGCTACTGAAGGCGTCGGCGGCTTCGCATCGGCAGCGGAGGTTCACTTAGAGAGCCGAGTGGAGCGGGATTATACAGTTGGGCAGAGCTTTCAATTAGGGGTAAAAGGCACGACGGTTGGCGGATACGCTGCAGATCTGACGAAGGCGGTCATTACCTACTCAAGCGACAACCGGGCCATTGCCCGAATCGATAACAACGGTGTCGTGACGGGCTTGCAAGCCGGAACGGCTAATCTTACAGCGACCGTAAATTTACGTGGAAAGGTGGTGGAACAGACGATTCCCGTGACGTTCAAGCCGCAGCAGGGAACTCCTGTGGAGCGAATTATCGTGACCGGTCACAATGGCATGCAAGAGATTACGGCTCCATTCGGTACGCTGCTCATGCAGGCGAAGCTTGAACCGCCGCATGCTGATAAGCAAGCGGTTGAATGGAGGGCGTACAATCCAGGCACGACACAAGCCTCGCACGTCGCCACGATTGACAGCAATGGCCTGTTAACAGCGAAAGCTAACGGGATTGTTGAGGTTCGTGCTGAAGCAACCGATGGATCAGGTGTGTATGGCAAAGCGCTCATTGCAGTAAGCGGCCAACTGACACTCAATTCCGCATGGACATGGATCAGGGAAAATAAAGAGGCTTGGGCGCTTGATGCCGAGCACAATAACATGAAGATCAAGACAGAGAAAGGGAATCTGTGGAGGGACGCCAATTCGAACAAGAATATACTTCTTTATGCGCCATCTACCAAAGATGTTACGTTGATCACGCAGATGACCTTCAAGCCGACGAAGGCGTATGCCGAGGGAGGACTGCTGATCTACGGCGATGATGATAACTACTTCTATGTGGCCAGAAAGAACCATCCGGGCTATGGAGGAGCCATATTCTCCGTCATTTCTGAGTCGAATGGAGCTCCCCAAGAGCAGGTAACGGCAGATCAGATTCAGAGCGATACGGTATATCTAAAAGTAACAAAGGAAGGCAATCGGTATGCAGGCTACTATAGCACGGATCTTACGACATGGACGCAAATAGGGGGGGCATATGAAAATGCAACGATTGCGAATCTCCATGTCGGATTGTTCGCCAATAATGCAGGCGGAAGCCCAGGTGAGTATGGGAATACTGCTGAATTCCAAGACTTCCGACTGAACGATAACATCGTACCGTTCACAGGCTATGCCGTTGATCCGACTTCGTTGAACGATACGATCACGCTAGCGAACAAGATCTATCATGCAGCGAAGGCTGGAACTGAACCGGGGCAATATCCGCAGAAGGTGATTGATGGGCTGCTGGCTGCTATCGAAGCAGCTGCTAAGGTTGCTCATGATGCAGGAGCGACGCAACAAGAAGTGAACAGAGAGGCCGTAACCTTGATGGAGGCTCTTGATACATTTCATAGCGGCGTCATTCTGGGGGAGATTACAGCAATTCGCATGAACGACCAACTCCTTACGGACTTTGCGCCAGACAAGATATCCTATCATATCGAATTGCCTGTAGGGACGGTTGAAGCGCCTAATGTCAGCGCGGAGACCAATGATCCACGCTTGCGGGTAAGCGTCATCCAAGCCTTGGAGCTGCCGGGGACGGCTGTGATTCGAGTCATGAATGAGGATTTCAAATTACTGCGCAGCTACTCGCTCCATTTCAAGACGGCGACGGTTCCCGTACCGGGTTCCCCATCCGGAGGATCGTCTGGAGGTTCTTCTTCCAGTGGATCTAACGGAGCGTCTACTGGCAGCAGCGGAGCAAATAACGGTTCAGGCAATCAAACGGGCACAGGTGAAGGGTCTGCCAGTGGTTCGACCGGGACAAAGAAAATCGCCCTCAAGGATATTTCCGGGCACTGGGCCCAAGCTGCGATTGAGCAGGCTGTAGCACAGGGGATCGTTACCGGATATGTAGACAGTACCTTCCGTCCGAATGAGCGGGTCACGCGGGCCGAATTCGCGGCAATGCTTAGTCGGGCCTTGAAGTTGGATGGGATTGGTTCGAAGACACTGGATTTCACCGATCTCGACAAGATTCCAGTCTGGGCTCGGCCATACGTGGCCAGCGCTGTCACTGCGGGCATTATTACGGGATATTCGGATCATACCTTCCGTGCAAGCCATCCGATCAGCCGTACGGAGATGATCGTGATGATCATTCGTGCATTAGGATTGAAGGCAGATTCGCAAGCCCAGCTTCCATTCGCTGATGCGGAGCAGATACCTCTGTGGGCCAGGGAGCATGTATCCGCAGCATATGCGGCAGGTTTTATTCGCGGTCAGCAGGGCAACAAGCTGGCTCCGAATAACCCGGCAACGAGAGCGGAAGCGGTAACTTTACTTGTTAAGGCTATATCAAGTAAACACTAGCTGTTGATCGCGTATTGCATGCAAGCCGGATCTCTTTTAATAGTAGTGTTAATAGATGAAGAAGCAGCCTTTTAATCTTAGAAGGCTGCTCTTTTTTTTGATATACGCGAATCAACGACGCTACATCTCCCATTGCTAGCATTTTTAGCATATCTATTAGGCACCTTTTCAGAAAAAATTGTTCTGGATCATATGCATAAAAATTGGTAATATTGGATAATGATAAATAAGTTTGTTCTGCTTTGGTATACATGAATGCTTGATTTCTTCTCCTACAGTACAAACCTCTCCGTCGATTCTCAGGGAAAGGAAGAATGGTTATCTTAGCAATAATTACCTATATCTCAAGATTCGATAGACATGTTAAAATCGTTCTTAACCTAAACAAATATAGCATAAAAATTGGTATGGGATGTAAATGTTTTCAATAATTACTGATTGTGTTTGCTTTTGCGTACCAGAGCATAGGGGGAATAATATTGAATAAGCTTTTCCGAAAGAAGTCATTGAGCCTCATGCTTGCGCAGAGCGAGAAAAAAGAATTGGCACGGGCGATGTCTTTGCTCGATTTGATTTTTCTTGGCGTAGGCTGCGTGATCGGGACAGGGATTTTCGTCGTTACGGGCGTCGTGGCGGCAGAATCTTCGGGACCGGCGATCATGCTGTCATTTGTTATCGCGGGTATTGCCTGCGCGCTTGCTGCATTTTGCTATGCGGAGTTCTCCTCAGCAGTGCCCGTCTCGGGAAGCGTATATACATTTACGTATGCAACATTGGGAGAATTGCTGGCTTTCCTTATCGGCTGGGATCTCATGCTCGAATATGTAATCGCGGTTTCCGCAGTCGCTACGGGATGGTCCGCGTACTTTCAATCTCTGCTTGCGGGCTTTAACCTGCCGATTCCAGACATTATAGCCTCTGCTCCTAGTATGGGGAAAGGTGGCCTTATTGATTTGCCGGCGGTTCTCATCATTTTGGCAATCACAGCGCTCGTCAGTAAAGGAGTCAAGGAAAGCATTAAGTTCAACACGGTCATGGTGTTCGTGAAATTAGCTATTATCTTGCTGTTTATCGCAGTCGGAATATGGTATGTAAAGCCTGATAACTGGACGCCGTTCATGCCTTTTGGATTTAGTGGTGTGATGACGGGGGCGGCTACCGTGTTTTTCGCCTATATTGGGTTCGATATCATCGCTACGGCATCGGAAGAAGTGGAAAACCCCAAAAGAGCATTGCCAATCGGGATCATCGTATCTCTGCTCATTTGTACGATTTTATATATTACGGTATCCGGGGTATTAACCGGGATGATTCCATATACCATGCTCAATGTCGGTGCGCCGGTTGCATTAGCATTGGAATCCGTAGGGCAGAACTCGATAGCGGGGATCATATCAATCGGAGCGGTATTTGGCATTACGACCGTAATCCTTGCCATGATTTATGCACAAGTCCGCTTGTCGTTCGCTATGAGCCGTGATGGCTTGTTGCCGAAAATGTTCTCGCAAGTGAATGCCAAGACCAAAACTCCAATCGGCAACACATGGTTAACAGGGTTCGTTGCGGCAGGCATTGCAGGTTTTGTTGATCTAACCACGCTTGCGCATTTGGTGAATATGGGGACATTGGCTGCGTTTACATTAATCTCGGTCGCTATCATTGTCTTGCGCAAGAAGTTTCCTGAATTGAAGGCTTCATTCCGTGTTCCGTTCGTACCCGTGCTCCCTATCATTAGTGCGCTGCTTTGCCTATACCTTGCATCCAGCTTGCCTTATATGACGTGGATTTCATTTATGATATGGATCAGCATTGGCACGATTATATACTTTATGTATTCGCGTAAGCATAGTAATCTGAATCAGTAAATCATATGTTATGTCGCAAAAGAAGCAGCTTTCTATCCAGAAAGCTGCTTCTTCATTATGCCAATTTTCGTATAGCAGCTGCTGCTCCCTCTGGGCGAGAAGGTCGGCCTTTCACCCTCCTTCCTCACCAGCGTACATGCTGTAGGGAAGATGTCCATTTGACATATGTTGCATTTCGATGTCACCGTCCCTATTCAGGATGGATGGCATATGTCAGTGGGACAGGGCTTCTGTCTTGACGGGTCGAAGGCGCGCAGTGAAATGCCGCAATATCGGCGGTTCGTAGGTGAATTCTAATCCTGTTAGTGTTCCTGCCCGATCCTTGATTGCAATCAAGGCATCCGCAATAACATCCATATGGTTATTCGTATAGACACGGCGCGGAATCGTCAAGCGCAGCAATTCAAGCTTGCTCTCCAATTGCTCGCCAGTCGCAGCGTCACGACCCAGCAGAAAGGAACCGATCTCAACCCCCCGTATCCCTGCTTCAAGATATAGCTCATTCGCCAGCACCTGGGCCGGGAATTGGGCCGCGGAAATATGCGGCAGCATCTTCTTCGCGTCTACGAAGACAGCATGGCCGCCCGTTGGCGTCTGGAACGGGATTCCGCCTTCCTCGAGGCGTCTGCCGAGATATTCGATCTGGCCGATGCGATAAGCTAGATACTGCTCGTCGATGCCTTCGCGCAGCCCGCGGGCAAGAGCTTCCATATCGCGGCCGGTCAAGCCGCCGTAGGTCGGAAAGCCCTCCATCGGCACTGTCATCGAACGCGCTTGCGTAAATAAGGTTTCATCCTCTTTAAAGGCTAGCAAGCCGCCAATATTGACAAGCCCATCCTTCTTCGCGCTCATCGTGAATCCTTCGCCATAAGAGAACATTTCACGGACGATATCAATAATTTCTTTATCTTCATAGCCTTGCTCGCGTTGCTTGATAAAGTACGCATTCTCGGCATAGCGCGCGGCATCAAAGAAAACGCGAATCCCGTTCTGCTTCGCAATGGCGGATACCTCACGGATATTTTCCATGGATACGGGCTGGCCGCCGGCACTGTTGTTCGTCACGGTAATAAGAATAAATGCGATATTTTCTGCTCCTTTTTCAGCGAGCGCATGGCGCAGCTTATCCACATCAAAGTTTCCTTTGAACGGGTAAGGCGTCGTCGTATCATAGGCTTGTTCGGTAACAAGATCAACCGCAATCCCGCCAGCCAGATCGACATGCGCACGCGTTGTATCGAAATGCCAATTGCTCAGGACATACTGTCCTTTTTGAATAAGCAGCGGAAACAGCACCTTCTCGGCGCCCCGCCCCTGATGCATGGGAATTACATGCTGATAGCCTGTAATCTGTTGCACCGCGTCGCACAGATGATAATAGTTGCGGCTGCCTGCGTACGATTCGTCGCCCAGCATCAGGCCTGCCCATTGGTTGTCGCTCATCGCGGTCGTACCGCTATCGGTCAACAGATCGATATACACTTCGTCCCCGCGCAGCAGGAATGGATTATATCCCGCCCGTTCAAGCGCCTTTTCCCGTTCTTCCCGTGAGATCATGTTCAACGGCTCCACCATTTTGATTTTGAAAGGCTCTGCGAATCGCGCCATTCCAACACCCCCGTCATTGAAAGTTTTCATTCAAAGTACAGTTTGGAAGTCCTCTCACGTATATCCAATATTTTGAAATCAATTTCATTATACTGGTAAAGTATAATGCTTTCAATCTGAGGATCCCCGGCACGATTCGGGCAGAGTGTTCGCTGTTTATATGTTGTTCAACTCCATAATCTCGCCATTTGCAGCATTCACCGCATAAGCACAGTCTAATTTTCCGCATAATATATACTTCTTCTGTTCAGGATGATACACGTAGACCGGCGTAAGCTCGATGAATCCCTTTTTCTTCAGCTTCACATAGGCTTCATCCTGACTAATGACAACCTCATCTGCTGTTTGAAAATCATCGAACATTTCGATAAATGGCAGGTTGTCCATTGCATTTACAGTCACAAAGCGCTGTGCATCAATGAAGAGAACCAGCTTGCGCTGGAATACGCGCTTGCTCGGCGTTTGCTCCCGCAATATCGCTTCTATATATCCCCGATGACGATGCAAGGTTTTTAACACCCATTGGCCGGAGTCGTTCGGGTAAAGTTGGCTCATTCCCTCAACAACCGCTGTGACCGCCTTCTCTTGCTCTGCGTCGGTAATCGGGAAGGAGTCGGGATGCGGCGCACTCGCTATTGCTTGTTCGGCGGTGACCGTCTCCCGCCACTCAATGTCCACCTTTTCCAAAGGCTGCGTGCTAGCCTGTTCCCATTTGATGACCTTATCGATATTCAGCCGCGAACCCGCATGGATAATGAATTCGAATGGAATGACGGAAGCTCCGTCGTTCGTCACATAAATCTCCTCGATCCCATAGAGCGGAAGAAGGCGTTGTTCCTCGTACACCGGATATTCGAGCAGCTTCAGTTGCTCCTTAGCTAGCGGCTCGACTTGTACTTGTTCAAGGGAGAGAGAAAACGCTTCTTTTTGAATCAATGACTTGGAAGCATAGAATCCATACTTGGAATACTGTACGAGCTTGCCGGCTTCATCAAAGTGGATCTCGATATGTCCGCCAGGAGATACAGGGGTAGCGTCTACGCATTCATGGAAGATATATTGGCCATTCTGGTGGTGAGAGAGCTGAAACTGCTTGCCATAGACGAGTTCGGTATCTCTCTCGATCCACCCAATGATCTCTTCTACGTTGATGTTCGGAAAAGAGGGGCTGTTCGCATAAGATTTCCCCTGTACAAAAATGACACTCGTATATTGACCAGCAGTCAGGTCATACGAAATAACGGCTGTTCCTTCGGGATTTGTATCTTCATCAACAGACTCCTTCACATCGGGCGGATACCACTCCATGCTGAGATAGTAGGTCGTCTCATTGAATGGATTCACTTCCCGGTACAATTCTTGCGTGTGCAAGCGGTAATTCTCTAATCCGAACTTATGCTGTGAGGCCTGGATGATTTCTTGTATATCGATGGACATTCTTTTTAACTCCTCTACATGGTGTTGCTGTTATTGTCTTCGTTGTTGCTGCTATCATACCATTTTTCGAGATAAAAGCAGGTGAATGCAGCATAACCGAAAGTGAGAAAGTTATAGCGCTAATAAGATAGTATCAGAAGCAAGATTCGACAAAGGAATGGTTCGCTGTACCTATTGAGCGAAGTAGACGCAATTTCCTATACTAGAGTCGTTACCAATATCAAATTGAATAGGAGGCGTGTAATGAATCGCAACTTTCCGTTCTCGCATAAGCTTTTGCTCAGAAGTTTAAGCGCTGTTCTTGGTGCGACAATTCTCACAGCAGCGCCATTAGGATCATCCTCTACAGCTTATGCCGCAAGCAGCACGAATTCGTCTCAGGTACAAGCTTGGCAGACCAACAAGGCTTACTCCGCAGGCGATATTGTTTCCCATCAAGGCAAGATTTATGAAGCGAAGTGGTGGTCCTACAATAGCAGACCTGATGCAAAAGTAACGAATGAATGGGACACCTCATGGAAGTTATTGAAGGACAACAACGAAGATACTACACCTCCTACCGCTCCAACGAATCTCGTATCGACCGAGCAATCCTCCACCTTTATTACACTCACTTGGACAGCTTCAACCGACAATGTAGGCATCTCCCATTATGATGTTTTCCGAAATGGAGCCAAAGTAGGCAGCACCATCGCCAAGAAATTCTCAGACTATGAATTGGAAGCGGATACAGGATATCAATACGTCATTCGAGCGGTGGATACATCGGGCAACTATACGGACAGTTCAGCGATAAGCGCAGCTACGAAGGGCGGTGGTGGTCCAGTCACTGACATTGGTGTAGGAGAGAGCCGTGTGCTGACCGATGACCAGATTAGTCAGTTGTGGAATGGCATTAATCCTGCCTTCCTGCCGGATGCGGCTGCAGCGGAGGTGCAAGCAGCCATTCCGCAGGAGGAATATGAATCCACGTTCCCACTGCGCTACGGTACACCGGAATGGGATGCAAAAGCGAAGGGCAACTACTATTATAAGCCGAACCAGTCCGACTATTATTCCTATGACAATCTCGTAGCAGCAGTACGCGAGATTGCGAATATTAAGTATAAGGAAGTCGTCCGCGAGGGCTATCCGAACGTGAAGCAAATTTACCGCCTGGACAAGCAGGCGAAGACCGAAACCTTGCTCTTCCAAGCGCCAGACTTCAATGATGCCAGTCATTCTAATTTGCCGAAGCTGACGCGGATCGTGGATTTCGGAAGTTTCCTGGGTGAGGGGAGCAGTAATGACCGCAAGCGCGAGCTTGCTGGGTTCCTAGCGAACATCGCTCATGAGACAGGCGGCGGCTGGTCTACGGCACCAGGCGGCGAGCTGCGCTGGGCACTGTTCTTCAATGAAGAGCTGGGCTTCGTCAATACAGACAAAATCGGCTACGTAGATGAGGACAACCTGTTCTGGAAGCCGGTACCGGGCAAGTCCTATCATGGGCGCGGTCCGATTCAGCTTAGCTGGAATTATAACTATGGCTTGATTAGCTCCATCGTATATCGCGATCCTGGTGTACTGTTGAACGATCCAGACAAGATTACGGCAGACGGGAAGCTAGGCTTTATTACGGGGCTGCTCTTCTGGTTGACCCCGCAGGATCCGAAGCCTTCCAACCATGACATCATAACAGGACAATGGATGCCTACGGCAGAACAGTTGGCGAAGGGGCTTGTGCCGGGATTCGGAGCTACCATTATGGTCATCAACGGCGGTCAAGAAGCGAATTTGCCGGAGACGGCTGATCCAGTGCGCCGCCGAGTCGCGCACTATCGTGATCTGACGACACGCATGGGCGCTAACATTGATGGCGAGAAGCTGGATACAGCGGGCATGCAGCCATTTTAATTTGGAAATAGCGAGCCACAATTTAAGAAGCTGTCTGACGGGTGGAGATTTCCACTTGTTGGGCAGCTTTTTGTATGTTTTGTAGGTAATGAAATCCATGTGATGTAGAGATGACTTATAGCACAGGGGTATTACTAATTTATTCAAATGAAAACGTTCGATTGTATGATATATTGTTGTTTGTATCTTCCTTATATAACCAAACTATTGAGGAGTGTCGAAATGATGGGGAAACGGACTGCATATAATAAATAGGTATATAGGAACTTAGGGAAGAGGGTCGATAACATATGAAAATGCGATTAGTAGGGTTTCTATTATTTATCGCCATTATCGGGATTGTTATTGTTGCGGCACTAACGTGGAATGATAGCGTTACGGAAAAGGCGATTAGCAAGAAAGAAAAGCAGCTTAACGAACCTGCGGTTCTAACGAAGGAGCAGCAAAAAGCGATCAAAGACATCGAGTTTTTGTATAACAAAATTGCAGATACCCATCCTGCCACCGTAAATGGAATACCAAAGGAACTGAAGATCCAATATGAACAAGTATTGAAGGAAATTAAAGAAAAGAAAGATCAGATATATCGCAAAGATATTTATTTCTGGGGACAATCCATTATCGCTCAACTGCATGATGCCAATTCAGGTTTTGCAATAACTCCAAGCTTTCGAAAGCGAAACATTCCAATTCTGTATAAATGGTATGAGAATGGAGTGTATATATATCATAGTAATGAGGAAGATTTGAAGGTTGGAGATGCAATCGTTGCCATTGGCGATAGAACAGTTGAAGAGTTGGCTCAAGAACTTATCAAATATATCCCTAGTGATAATGAGATGTTTTTGCTCGCTTCGTTGGAAGTCTCAACCTTATTGGCTGAAGAGGTATATTTAGAGAAGTTAGGTTTGATTGAAAATAAAGATTATGTTGTCTATACCATCATGAGAGATGGGAAAAAGCTGCGACAGCCGGTTAAGTTGCAGGTGAAGCCTATTTCAACGGGATATCCTTCGAATTATTCCCAAAATATAGATAAGGACAAAAACATAGCTCTATTAAAAATGAATGTGCTGAAACCAGATGATGTGTATGATGCTGAATTAAAAAAGTTCTTCTCTTCTGTTAAGCACAATCAAATCGACAATGTCGTGCTAGACCTCCGTGATAATAATTCCGGTGGGAATATGAATGCACTCGTGAAACTGCTCCAATATGTGAATGTGCAGCACTATCAATCCTTTGCGGTAACGCGTAATTCAACAGAGGGGAACAGTGGAGAGAAGAAAGAAGAAATGGCAGAAACAATACGTTCAATACAGAACGATCATGTTCATAAAGAGCTTGTATTTGAAGGGAAACTGTATGTACTTACCTCCAAAAATACATATGGCGGAGCATCATTAATGGCGGCGATATTGCAAGATAATAAGATTGGGCAGGTGATTGGCGAAACGCCTGGAAGAAATGCGAATGCATACATTGCTTCCGTAAAATTCGATCTGCCAAACAGTAAATTTTCCATGTATTTGTCAACTAGACAACTCGAAAGACCGGATGCTTCCAAAGGAGCAGCGCTTGTCCCTGATTATGTGGTGCCGTCAACCTACAACAAAACAAAACATGTGGATGAGCAGCTCGCCTATGTCGAACAACTCGTGAACAAAAAATAAATAATGCGTACACCTGTCCCCAGCGCTTCCATGCGTCTGGGGATTTTCATTGCAATGGACAAGAAAAGTGGAGTCTGAACATAAGTGAATAGGTGATTCGAAGCTTCCGCCCATGGATCTTGTCAGGTACAATGAATGCAGCAGTACTTCACAACAATTACCATTCATAAAAGGGGAGACAAGGGATGGTGTATAT
Source organism: Paenibacillus sp. KS1 (assembly GCF_001680695.1). Taxonomy (NCBI): domain Bacteria; kingdom Bacillati; phylum Bacillota; class Bacilli; order Caryophanales; family Paenibacillaceae; genus Paenibacillus; species Paenibacillus sp. KS1. The sequence continues at coordinate 19,657 of NZ_MAIS01000105.1, forward strand.
ACGCCAAGCCGCAGTGCAGGATGTTCGTATACTTAGTGAGCTTGCTTTTGCATCCAAGGCGTACTGGGGTTATGATGAAGCATTTATGGAAGCTTGCCGGGAGGACTTGACGATTACCGAGGCGCATCTTACAGCCGCTCAATTATTTGTCGTCGAGGAGAATCGGCAGATTCAAGGATTCATTGCAGTCGAACAGGATCCTTCTCAGCGGGACAGGGGGTTAGTAACCTATTTGTTCATTCATCCGAAGGCCATCGGTCGCGGATATGGACAAGCGTTATGGAACCGCATGGTCGATGCTGCTAGGGATTTGGGAATACGCGCGGTGCTCGTACATAGCGATCCGCATGCGGAGCCTTTTTACGTACGAATGGGGGCTAGACGAATTGGGGAAATCGCTTCGACGGTATTCCCTGACAGGCATCTGCCTGTACTAGAAACCATAATCTAAGAGATTCCATTTAGATGGATGCGGAATAACGGGCGACAAATCATGTGCACCACAACAGTTGTATATAGAAGTAAAGACCAGT
>NZ_MAIS01000111.1:0-18035 GCF_001680695.1 Paenibacillus sp. KS1
GGTCTTGTTCATTTTGCTGGTTATCATTTCTCGTGCATTTGTTTTTTAGTATCTAATCGAATACCTTCATAGCCCCCCTTCTTTATCGCTGAGATGATGTTTGATAAATTGGTGTTGAGCCGGTGCACTGTCAAGAAAACAAGAGCCGTTGAGGACATGTGATATGCTCCCCAAAAAGTAGACAGGTGAAATAATAAAACCTTCTGCTTTGAGGGGAGATATCAGAATTCAGAACCAAGCCGCATTATTGGAGTTTTGAACATGCCTATAAGGAATCAAAATAGCAGCGCCGTTGGCATTACGTAAGGGATCAGATCGAAATAATATTGTAGCGTAGAAGGACCTCCAACAAATGTTGAGGTCTTTTTGTATTTCCATATTTCCGTTGACTTCCTTAAAATGGTGTGTTAGTTTATGTTTGAAAATGAGAATCATTATCATTATATATTATATTTACATTATTCATCAAATTGCTGTACCGCGATTTTAAGAGGAGGGGTATTTATGCGTACAACAGAAACAGCGCATACAGATAACGGCTCGAACGTGATGGGCCACATGCAGAAGACGGATTTGCTGGAGATTAAAGCGTTCATGGAGCGCCATTATAATGAGCAGCTCACGATTGGACAATTGGCGGATATGGCAAATATCAGCCCCAAATACTTCGTGGATTTATTTAAAAGAAGGTTCGGCCAGAGCGCGATGGGATTTTTGACGGATGTGCGCATTATGCATGCGAAGCGCTTGCTGACGGAATCAGACGCAAGGTTGCGAGACATTGCGCAGAAGGTAGGCTATCGAGACGAGTTCTATTTTAGCCGCAAGTTCAAGAAGGAGGTCGGCTTGTCGCCATCCGATTTCGCTAAAGATTCCAAGAGGAGCATCGCCGTATGCTCATCTTCGACAATAGGCCACTTGCTTGCGCTCCAACTCATCCCTGAGGCAGCGCCTCTCGATCCCAAGTGGTCTCCTTATTATTACAACCTCTACAGTGACAAAATTAAAACGCATCTTCTTTTAACTGATCCTTATCATAAATTCACGTTTGAAATTAATCTGGATAAGCTGTGTCTTGCACGGCCGGACGTTATCATTGCCTCAGATCAGCTCCAAATGCGCGAGAGCAGCAAACTGAATGGGATCGCTCCCGTTCACAATGTATCGAGTAAAGCGGGCTGGAGAGAGCAGCTTATGGGAATTGCCCGCTTTTTGAACAAGGAAGAGCTTGCGCTGCAATGGATCGATCATTACGAAAAAAACGCCCAAGCAGGACGCGCACAAGCGGCGCAGCAGCTGGGAGACGATCGCGTCATGGCACTGCGAATCTACCAGACTCAACTATTCGTGTACCAGAATCGAGGTTTGGAGGAAGTGCTGTACGATGACTTGCATCTCAAGACTGCCTGCGAAAGAGGGCTGCATGGCCATTCCCCGATCTCGATGGATGAGCTTCGTGAGCTGAATCCTGAACGGATTTTACTTGCCGTGTGCCCAGAGGCTTCATCCCGCAAATATTGGCTGTCACTGCAGCATTCTCCCGAATGGAGGCAGCTTCAAGCGGTACGAAACGGTCATGTACATCCGATAACTGCAGATCCTTGGTTCGAATATTCATCTGTTGCGATAGCTCGGATGCTGGAAGAGGCTTTGCTGCTCTTTACTGGAAATTGTCCAAACACATTTCAGGATTATGGCTATGGTGAATCCTTCGCAACGTGAGTATACTCAGAGTCGATTGAGAATCGTTATCATTGGAGGAGAGGGATCGTGTTAAATCGACGGAATGCAGGGGCAAAAGGTTGGAAATTTAGACTAACAGCACTATTGTGCTGTGTACTTATCGGAAGTTTGCTCGCGGGCTGCGGGGCCAAAAAGGAGGATGGCAATGCTGCGCCCGAATCTCAGAGCCCGAAAGAAGCCACGTCTAATGTGTCAGCCGCTGCCGCGGGAGCGAAGAATGCTGCGGCATCCGAAGAGCGGACGGTAACGGACGAGCTTGGGCATGAGATCAAGCTTCCGTCCACACCGAAACGCATATTTGCTCCGAATATGGAGGACTCGTTGTTGAAGCTGGGTGTAAAGCCAGTGGCGCAATGGTCGAATGGAAAGAAGGGGCATGAGTACCTGCAGGAAGAACTGAAGGATGTTCCTAAGCTGGACTTGTCAGCAGGGCTGCCTTCGCCGGAGGTGTTAATGTCTTATAACCCGGAATTGATCATCTTGCACACGGAGACATACGCCAAGGACGCAACAATATATGAGAGCTATGCGAAGATCGCGCCGACGTATGTTTTTAAAAATGCGTCTGGCAATATCGAGAAATCGCTCGTCACGATAGGAGACCTGCTCGGCAAATCCACTGAGGCTGATGCAGCATTACAGGCCTATCGGCAGAAGGTAACGGACGCCAAGGAGAAGCTGAGCAAGGCTGTTGAGAACAAGAAGGTCGCCATTATTCGGTTTGCACCGAGAGGAATTAGTCTGATGGGCGGCAAGTATTTGTGCGGATATGTGCTCCATCAGGATTTGGGACTTGGTATTACGAAGCTGGTGGCCAATGAGAACAGCGCAAATCTCTCGCTAGAAGTCCTCCCTGAAATGGATGCGGACTATATTTTCGTCATCAACGCTTACGATCAAGGAAGCGACCGCATGAAAGAGATGATGGATAGTCCAATTTGGAAGAGCATGCCTGCAGCCAAGCAGGGTCATGTCTATGAAGTGAACAACCAGTACTGGCTCGGAAGCGGCTTGATTGCGTATGAAAAAATCGTTGACGACACGGTTCGCCTGTTGACGGAATAGGGGGCAAAGCGGTTGGAACAAATGAAATCAACGCCGACGCTTACCGAATTTTCACGCCGGAGGATCGAGATTCCACTTGCAGAACAGTGGGTGCTTCGTTCACGCGCAGAACGGAGATCGTATCAAATTATGGTGGCTCAGCCCCTAGGATCGCCTCCACCAAGCGGTTATCCGGTGATTTACTTGCTGGATGGCAATTCCGTGTTCAGCACGATGGTGGAAGCGCTGCGGCTGCAATGCCGCAGGCCGGATAAGACCGGAGTGCTGCCCGCAGTTGTGGTAGGCATAGGGTATGAGACGAACGGGCCATATGCACCGGATCGCTTCTACGACTTCACACCGCTGCCAGCCTCGGACTTCAAGCAGCGCTCAGACGGCACACCACTCCCCGAGCAAGGCGGGGCGGGGGCTTTCCTGCAATTCATTGAGGAGGAGCTGAAGCCGCAGATCGAGAGTGAGTTCCAGATAGACCGCAATCGTCAGGCGCTGTTTGGTCATTCGCTAGGTGGTTTGTTCACGATCTATACGCTGTTCAGTAGGCCGGAAGCATTCCGATATTACATCGCGGGCAGTCCATCGCTCCATTGGAATCCGGACTATATGCAAGATCTGGAGCGGAACTTTATCACGCAAGCACGAATGAAAGAACGCTCACTTCCTGCACAGGTGCTTCTTGGTGTAGGCGAGCTTGAAAAAACGCATGTATGCCGTAACTGCGAGCGTGCCAGCGATCTGGCGAATCGTTTGTCAGCCATATCGGCAGACATTGGAGTAGAGGCGGAATACAAGGAATTTGAGCAGGAAGGCCATGTGTCAGTAATTCCGATATTGGTGAGCCGGGCGCTGCGATTCGCACTGCGCCCGGACAAATAGAGAGAGGTTGGCAGGATGAAATATTCAGGGATTGAAGGCAAGGTGGCCGTTGTCACAGGAGCGGCCCAGGGAATCGGTGAGGCGGTGGCGCGCGCGCTTGCCGTTCAAGGTGCAATCGTGGCTGCCGTCGATCGGAATGAGGCTGGCTGTACCAGCCTCGCAGCCGAGCTTGATGCAGGCGGATGTCATGCAGCCGCTTATCCAGTCGACGTATCCGACAGTATGGCCGTGAATCGAACGGTGGAGCGGATAGAAGAAGAGCTTGGCCCGATCGGCGTGCTTGTCAATGTGGCAGGCATACTGCGACTTGGCCCGGTTGAGTCGCTAAGCGATGAAGATTGGAAGTCGACCTTCAGTGTCAATGTCAATGGCGTATTCTATATGTCGCGCGCTGTCGTAACGCGTATGGCCAAGCGCAGATCGGGAGCGATTGTAACCGTAGGCTCGAATGCCTCCGGTGTACCGCGCACGCACATGTCCGCCTATGCGGCATCGAAAGCAGCCACAACGATGTTCACGAAGTGCTTGGGCTTGGAATACGCTCGTCATCATATTCGCTGCAATATTGTGTCGCCAGGCTCAACAGATACGGAGATGCAGCGCTCACTGTGGAATGGACAGAACGGAGCGGAAGCCATGATTGCGGGTTCGCCTGAATCGTTCCGACTCGGGATACCGCTGGGCAGAATCGCGCAGCCATCGGATATTGCCGATGCTGTTGTGTTTCTCGCATCCGAACAGGCAAGACACATCACGATGCACGACATGTGTATCGACGGCGGTGCGACATTGGGATGTTGATACTGAGGTCAGGTGACTGATATATCGGAAGGAGTCGATTGACATGTTGAAGTGCGATACCGTTCCTACAAGTGAGGGGATACGGCTTCTGGAACAATATCAGGCGGGATCGTCCTTTCTTTTCTCGTCGCCTCAAGGAGCTTTGCTGACGCACGGGGAATGGGCGCGGCTGGTGGATTGGCAGGCTGTGGATGAAGAGAGCTTGCCTCAGGCCGTGTCGAAGCTGCTGGATGCAGCTCGGCAGGGGGATCGTGATTGCCCGGTCGTTGTCGGTGCAATTCCGTTTCACATGGAGGATCCTGTGTGTCTATATGTACCGAAGGAAGTGCACCGGTACGAGCCATTGCGCATGGATGCGCATGATTATTTGCAACAGGAACCGGGACAGGACAGTTATTGTGTACGAGCAATTCCGGAGCCAGAACAGTATAAACAAGGCGTTAACCAGGTTCTTGAGCGATTGCAAACGGGCGAACTCCAGAAGGTGGTGTTGTCCCGATCCTTGGAAGTGACTTTGACGCATGATGTGGATGTGCAGCGCTTGCTGCATCGATTACTCTGCCAAAACACTCGTGGATATACGTTTGCAGTGCCTTTAACGATGGAGCACCCCCATGCAAACAAGGACAAGGGTGTGTCTACTGCGGCAGGAACAGCCCACACGTTAATTGGAGCAAGCCCAGAGCTGCTCGTAACGAAGCGGGGAATGCAAATTAAGGTGAATCCGCTGGCTGGTTCAGCAGCACGCAGTGATGATCCGATCGAGGATGAGCGGCGTGCTGCCCAGCTTCTGAGATCGGACAAGGATCTGCATGAGCACGCGGTTGTCATTGAGGCAGTTGTATCCGCTCTCCGTCCATATTGCAGCAAGCTTCATGTGCCGGAAGGCCCGTCTCTTGTGTCTACGAAGACAATGTGGCATTTGTCTACGGAAATAAACGGGGAGCTTGCGGATCATGACATATCCTCCTTAGAGCTTGCTCTAGCGCTGCATCCGACGCCTGCCATTTGCGGGACGCCTACGGAGGCAGCTCGGAACTTGATCCGGGAGATTGAACCGTTCGAGCGTGGATTCTTCACGGGGGCGGTCGGCTGGTGCGATGCGAATGGAGACGGAGAATGGGCCGTTACGATTCGCTGCGCAGAGGTGGAGGGACGCTCGCTGCGTCTTTATGCGGGAGCAGGAATTGTGGTCGGCTCGTCCGCGGAAGCGGAGCTTGCCGAGACGTCCGCCAAGCTTCGTACACTGCTGCAAGCGATGGGGCTGAATGAACAACAACCGATGATGATGCAGGGGGGATGAACGATGCTGGCAGGATGCCCGACATGGCCGGAAGAATTTGCTGCACGTTATAGACAGGAAGGATGCTGGCAGGGAGAGACATTTGGCACGATGCTGCGCCACCGTGCAGCGGAATATGGAGATCGCATCGCAATTGTGAGCGGCGATCGGCGAGTCAGCTATGCGGAACTGGATGAGCAGGCAGATCGCCTGGCAGCTGGATTCTATCGTTTGGGGATTAGGGCGCAGGATCGAGTTATTGTCCAGCTTCCGAATATTCCGCAATTTTTTGAAGTCATATTTGCGCTGTTTCGCATCGGAGCACTGCCTGTCTTCTCCTTGCCAGTGCACCGCAGGAACGAGATTGGCTACTTATGCGAGTTCACACAGGCCTCCGCGTATGTGATCCCTGATAAGGATGCGGGGTTCGATTATCGGGAGCTTGCCGCGCAGGTGAAGGACACGCTGCCAGATTCACGCCGCATTATCGTTGCAGGTGAACCAGGGGAGTATACAGCGCTGGATGATCTTTATGCTGAGCCGAGCATTGGTGAAATAAAGGGGCCTAGCTCTGGGGATGTCGCTTTCCTCCAATTATCTGGCGGGACAACCGGCTTGCCGAAGCTCATTCCACGGACGCACGACGATTACATATATAGCCTGCGCATGAGCGCAGAAGTTTGCGCGTTGAATGAGCACAGCGTATATCTGGCGGTGCTGCCGATTGCGCATAATTATCCGCTCAGCTCTCCTGGCGTGCTTGGCACGCTATATGCAGGAGGGCGGATCGTGCTTGCCCGCGGAGCAAGTCCTGATGAAGCTTTCCCGCTTATTGCCAAGGAAGGTGTCACCATCGCAGCCGTTGTGCCGCCGCTCGCCTTAATTTGGCTGGATGCCGCGGAATCGCGCCGCTACGACCTCACTCACTTGGAAGTGCTGCAGGTTGGGGGCGCCAAGTTCAGCGCAGAAGCTGCTAAGCGGGTAAGATCGACAATTGGCTGCACATTGCAGCAGGTGTATGGGATGGCAGAGGGCTTGGTGAACTATACGAGGCTCGATGACCCCGAGGAGACGATAATTACTACGCAGGGCCGCCCGATGTCTCCATATGATGAAATCCGCATCGTCGATGATGAGGATGACGAAGTGGCTCCGGGCGAGGTGGGACATTTGCTGACGCGCGGGCCGTACACCATTCGCGGATATTACCAAGCCGAGCAGCACAACGCAAGATCCTTTACATCTGACGGCTTTTATCGCACAGGTGATATGGCCAGAATGACTCCGGCTGGATATTTAGTGATTGAAGGGCGGGCGAAGGATCAGATCAATCGCGGCGGCGATAAGGTCGCGGCTGAGGAAATCGAGAATCATTTGCTTGCCCATCCTGGAGTGCATGATGCCGCTGTAGTGTCTATGCCGGATGAATTCCTTGGCGAGCGCACATGCGCATTCGTCATTCCCTATGAAGCTGTCTTAACGGGCGGCGAGTTGAAGGCTTTTCTAAGAGACAGAGGGCTTGCTTCATATAAAATTCCTGACCGAGTAGAGTTCGTCGAATCTTTTCCACAGACGGGAGTCGGCAAGGTGAGCAAGAAGATGCTGCGGGAGCTGATCGCTGCGAAGCAGGAGGCACTGAGCAAGAAGTAAGTGATAAGCGAAGATGCATTTAGAGATGTTACGAAGCATTAGAAGTAGTAACTGAAGAAGCAACAGAAGAAGTGCTTGAAGAAACACTTGAAGAAACGCTTGAAGAATCGCCTAAAGAATTGTCTAAAGTGTCTAAGAGCCGCTAGAAGAAGTTCTTGTGAGTGCCTATAGGAGTATGTGAAAAGTAAGTGATAAGGTTTCGTGTTCATGAAAATGTCTCGTGTTGTTGCAGAGTTTATCCATAAAAACTAGTGAAAAGAGGAGAATCGATGGGTCTTCCTACTATCCTTCCATACCGTATGCCAAGTGAGGCAGAACTGCCAGAGAACAGAGTCGACTGGAGTCCGGATCCAAGCCGTGCCGTACTGCTTATCCATGACATGCAGCAGTATTTCGTCGATGCCTATCAGGCGGGTGAATCGCCGCTGGTTGAATTGATTGCGAATATTAAGGAGCTGCGCGAACGCTGTTCGGAGCTTGGCATACCTGTCGTGTATTCGGCGCAGCCAGGAGGGCAGACTCCTGAGCAGCGTGGATTGCTGCAAGACTTTTGGGGGGCGGGCATTAATGATGGGCCATACCAGAAAAAGTTCGTAGACGAGCTGGCGCCGCGGGTGAACGATATTCTCGTGACAAAATGGCGCTACAGTGCCTTTCAGAAAACGAATTTGCTTGAAATATTACGGGAACATGGACGGGATCAACTGCTCGTATGTGGGATCTACGCGCATATTGGCTGCCTGATGACCTCGTGCGAGGCATTTATGCAGGATGTCCAGCCGTTCCTCATTGCAGATGCGGTAGCTGATTTTTCGCTCGACAAGCATCGCATGGCGTTAACCTATGCGGCTGAGCGCTGTGCAGTAGTGGCAACGACGGAACGGGTTCTGAACGCTCTTAACCGGAATGCTGCCAAGCAGGAAGCAGAGGAAACAGCCGGAGCAGAAGCGGGATTTTCGGTAACACTGCAATCTGTGCGCGACGCGGTTGCGCAGCTGCTGCAGGAGGAGCCGTCTGCGATTGGCGATCAAGATAATCTAATCACGCAATGGGGGCTGGACTCCATTCGGATTATGAGCTTAGTGGAACGCTGGAAGCGCAGCAGCATTGCGGTAAGCTTCGTGGAATTGGCGGAACGGCCGACGGTAGCAAGCTGGTGGGAGCTCTTGTCCGCCAAGCTCAGCAGTAACTCGGTGCCTAATTATGATTATTACTCGATATAAAAGGAGGTCATCATCATGCACGATCAGGAGAAGGAACGATGGCCGCTATCGGGAGCACAGGCTGGAATCTGGTTTGCGCAGCAGCTCGATCCTGACAACCCTATATTCAACACCGCTGAATGTGTGGACATCCGCGGGCCAATAGATTCTGCTCGTTTCGAAGCGGCTCTGCGTCAGGCGGTGACAGAGGCCGAGGCGCTGCATGTCCGCTTTGGAGAGGATGCAGACGGTCCGTGGCAGAAGATCGTCCCTACAGACGACTGGGTACTGCACATAATTGATCTAAGCAGAGAGGTTGATCCGGAAGGCACAGCCCGAGCGTGGATGAACCGCGATATGGAGAAGCCCGTTGATTTGCATACGGGGCCTCTCTTCACGGAGGCACTGTTTAAGATCGAGAGCGAGCGGTACCTCTGGTATCAGCGCATTCATCATATTGTCATTGATGGATTCGGTGCAGCATTGCTGATGCAGCGCGTGGCGCAAAATTATACAGCATTAACCTACGATCTTCCGAATGGAGCAGGAACGTTCGGTTCCTTGCAATCCATTTTGGAGGAGGATGCGGCATATCGTTCATCGGAACAGATGAACCGTGACCGGGAATTTTGGCTGGAGCGCTTCTCCGACAGGCCGGAAGCAGTTAGCCTTGGAGGACATGCACAGCGAACGGCTCGTCGCTTCATACGCCGCACTGCGCATATTCCGGCTGCCACCGTGAGCGGATGGCAGACGATTGCAGCTGAATCGGGAACAAGCTGGCCGGATGTTCTCGCAGCAGCGACCGCGATATATGTGCATCGGTTGACACAGGAAGAAGAGATCATTCTTGGTCTGCCTGTAATGTGCCGACTAGGATCAGCCGCTTTGCGCGTTCCTGGTATGGTCATGAATTTGCTTCCCCTGCGTGTGAAGGTAAGTCAGGAGAGAAGCCTTGGCGACCTGCTGCGTGAGGTGACACGGGAGATCCGCATGATTCGGCGCCATCAAGGGTATCGCCATCAGGATTTGCGCAGAGACTTGAAGCTGCTTGGCGACAATCGTAGGTTAATCGGCCCGCTCATTAATGTCATGCCTTTTGTCGAAGATGTCAGCTTCGCAGGATATCGCGGCAAAGTCAGCAACCTATCCGCAGGGCCTGTCGATGATTTGACGATTAACGTATACAGCCATGCGGATGGCAGCGGGCTGCGTCTCGATTTCGACGCGAATCCCGAAATCTATAGCTTGGATGAGCTATATGCCCATCAAAAGCGCTTCCTGCATCTATTGGATGGAATTGCGCATGCCGAATCGAATCTGCCTATTGGACAGCTTCCGGTGATTACGCCTGAAGAACGCCGACAGGTGCTTGAGGAATGGAACGATACTGCACATGATGTGCCGAGCATAAGTGTGCCAGAGTTGTTCGAGGAACAGGTGGAGCGCGCTCCCGAATCAGTTGCGGTCGTATGCGAGGAAGAGCAGTTTCGATATGGGGAGTTGAATGCGAAGGCAAATCAGCTTGCCCACTATCTCATTTCCTGCGGCGTCGGGCCCGATCGCATTGTGGCGCTGTCTCTCCCACGCTCAGTGGAAGCGGTCATCGCTATATTGGCTATCCATAAGACAGGAGCCGCTTATTTGCCGCTTGATCCAGACTATCCAACCGAACGGCTCGCCTATATGCTGGAGGATGCTGAACCGATCTGTCTGATTGCGACGAAGGAGACGTTCGCGAGCTTGCCCCCTTGCAGCAGGAAGACCATCGTGCTAGATGAATCGGAAACGATAGACGCTTTGGTGCAATCACCTGCTCACAATCCTACGGATGAGGACAGGATCAGGGCACTCTCAGCATCGCATATTTCATATGTCATTTACACTTCCGGCTCCACTGGGAAACCGAAGGGGGTCATGCTTACCTTTGGCGGATTGGCCAATCTGCTGCATGACATGAAGGCACGGCTGGCGCTGAGTCAGCAAGATCGGATGCTGTCCGTCACTACGATATCTTTCGACATATCTGTAATGGAACTGCTATTGCCGCTTATATCTGGATCCGTACTCGACATTGCCCGCAAGGAAACGATTCTAGATCCGTCAGCGCTAGCAAATCGGATTGTGGGAACCGGCGCGACGATCATGCAGGCGACGCCGACACTGTGGCAGGCGCTTGCCGACAGCAGGCCGGAACGATTCGCCGGGCTCAAGATGATTACGGGCGGCGAGGCGATTCCACTCGCGTTGAAGCTGGCGCTTCAGGAGTTGAACGGCGAGGTCAACAATCAATATGGCCCGACGGAAACGACGATTTATTCGACCGCGGGGCTGCTTGACCATGGTCAAACGAACAAGCCGTCTATCGGGCGGCCAATTCAGAATACAAGGCTTTATGTGCTCGACAGTTCATTGGAGCCAGTGCCTCCCGGGGTAGCGGGAGAACTGTATATTGCAGGCGCCGGGCTTGCGCGCGGATATTTGGGACGTGCGGATTTGACTGCTGAGCGCTTCGTTGCCGATCCATTTGGAACACCTGGTACGCGAATGTATCGTACAGGAGATATGGTGCGTTGGTTGGCAGACGGCACGATTGATTATATGGGACGCGCGGATCACCAAGTGAAGCTGCGCGGATTCCGGATTGAAACCGGTGAAATCGAGTCGCTGCTGGGTGCCCATCCTGACATCTCACATGCAGCGGTTACCCTTTATGAGGATCATGCGGGTGAACGGCGGTTGGCGGCTTATGTGGTTCCATCATCATCGTCTGGACTTGAACCTACAGAACTGCGTCAATATGCTGCACAGAAGCTTCCGGATTACATGGTGCCGTCCGCTTTCGTTGTTCTTGATGCGATGCCGCTTACACCAAACCGCAAAATCGACCGCAAAGCTCTGCCTGCGCCGGATCGCGCTGCCGCAGCAGCGGGACGCGAACCGCGTACACCGCAGGAAGAAATCATATGCGCCCTGTTCGCAGAGGTGCTGGGGCTTGCTCGCGTAAGCATCGATGATGATTTCTTCGCTCTCGGCGGACATTCCTTGCTCGCGGGACGAGTTATGGTGCGTGTGCGAGAGGCATTCGGCGTTGAGATGAATATCGGAAGCCTGTTCGAAGCGCCTACCGCAGCGTCTCTCGTGCGGCGTCTCGATTCTGCACAGGAGCAGAGACCAGCCATCCGCGCGAGCTTAGGCAAGCGGCCTGAGCGGCTGCCGCTTTCTTTTGCCCAGCAGCGACTATGGTTTCTGTACCGGCTGGAGGGGGCAACGCCTACTTACAATATTCCGCTCGTTGCCCGAATGTCGGGTGAACTGAATGTCAGGGCGCTGCAGGCAGCTGTTTATGATGTGGTGGATCGTCATGAGACACTGCGCACGATTTTCCCGGATGAGAATGGTACTTCAAGTCAACTGATATTAAATTCAAAGGATGTACAAATACCATTCGAGGTGCTGGACGTAAGTGAGCAGGAACTGAACGACAAGCTAGCGGAAACAGCACGATACAGCTTCCGTCTCTCGGAGGAGCCGTCACTGCGGATTCACTTGTTCCGAACCGCGGCGAACGAGCAGGTGCTCTTGCTGCTGCTGCATCATATTGCAGGCGATGGCTGGTCGCTCACACCGTTGACTCGTGATTTGTCGATTGCGTACGAGGCTCGTTGCTGGGGCAAGGCGCCTGCGTGGACACGGCTTCCCGTTCAATATGCTGATTATGCGCTGTGGCAGGAACGGCTGCTTGGAAGCACCGATCAAGCGGACAGTCTTATCGCACGCCAGCTCGATTACTGGACGGAAGCTCTGAAGGGATTGCCAGAGGAGATGGAGCTGCCTACTGATTATCCGAGACCTGCAGCCGCTAGCCATATGGGAGGCACCGTCCAGCTGCAAATTGATCCTGTCCTGCACGGTCGGCTGACAGAGCTTGCACGAGGCAATCGGGCCAGCTTGTTCATGGTGCTGCAGGCTGCGTTGGCCGTGCTGTTCACCCGACTTGGAGCGGGCAATGATATTCCGCTTGGCAGTCCGATCTCAGGTCGTAATGATGATGCGCTTGACGGTTTGATTGGTCTGTTCATCAATACACTTGTCATACGCACCGACACGTCGGGCAATCCAGGCTTTGAAGAGTTGCTGTCCAGAGTGCGCAAGGTCAGTTTGGAGGCGTATGAGCATCAGGATGTGCCTTTCGAGCGCCTTGTGGAAATATTGAATCCGGTTCGTTTGCGTGCTAGGCATCCGCTTTTCCAAATCATGCTCGTGCTGCAAAATACACCGGAAGCGTCGCTGGAATTCCCAGGCTTGTCAACGAGCCTGCAGCTTGAGAGTGTGGGTACAGCGAAGTTCGATTTGACTTGGGAACTGAACGAGCGTCGCAATGCAGATGGAGCGCCGGATGGTCTGGATGGGATTGTGGAGTTCAGCGCAGACCTGTTCAAGCACGATACGGTTGAGATGCTCGCTGCGCGTTATGTGCGCATATTGGAAAGCATCGCCTTAGAACCAAGCAAACCGATTGGAGAAATGGATATATTACTCCCAGAGGAGCGGCACGATCTAGCGAATGATTGGCTGGCATGGAGTTCAGCTGTCCCAGATGCTGCGCAGGCCACAATTCCGCAATTGTTTGAAGCGCAGGCTGCCCGTTCGCCGCAGGCCATTGCTGTTGTTCATGAAGGCGTGGCTTTAACATATGAACAATTGAACAAACAGGCGAACCGTTTGGCGTATCTGTTGATGGAGCACAGGGTAGGGCCAGAGCATATTGTAGCGCTTGCTTTGCCAAGGTCGATGGAAATGATCGTCGGCGTATTGGCTGTATTAAAGGCAGGGGCAGCCTACTTGCCGCTTGATCCTGATTATCCAGCGGAACGGCTGGCCTATATGCTGGAGGATGCGGGACCTGTATGTATCGTGACGGATCAGCGCACGATTGACAAGCTCCCGGATGGAGGGACGGGGGCTACGCCGCGCATCTTACTGGATGATCCAGAAGTGATGCGCCAGTTGGCAAGCTGTTCTGAGTCTGATCCTGTAGACCAGGTATGCAGGCGCAAGCTCTCTCCATATAGTCCAGCTTATATCATTTATACGTCCGGCTCGACGGGCAAACCGAAGGGTGTGCTTGTTCCGCATCAGAACGTGGTACGGCTGTTCTCTTCAACCGAGCATTGGTTCCATTTCGGCGTCGATGATGTCTGGACGTTGTTCCATTCTTATGCCTTTGACTTTTCGGTATGGGAAATATGGGGCGCGCTGCTGCATGGGGGCCGACTCGTCATCGTGCCTCACGCTATCAGCAGATCTCCAGAGGAGTTCTTGGGTCTGCTCGTGCAGGAGGGGGTAACGGTGCTGAATCAGACGCCTTCTGCTTTCTATCAACTCATGCAGGCGGACAGGGAGCATCCGAACCTCGGGCAAGCGCTGTCTCTGCGCTATATCGTCTTCGGAGGAGAGGCATTAGAGCTGGGTCGTCTGAGAGATTGGTATGAACGGCATGCGGATGATGCGCCGCGGCTTATTAATATGTACGGGATTACGGAGACGACAGTTCATGTCAGCTTCAACGAACTGAACCGCGAGAGCGACGTTCCGGGAGCATCCAGCCTTATCGGCGGATCGATTCCGGATTTGAGGGTGTATGTGCTGGATGATGCACTGCAGCCCGTACCATATGGCGTAACAGGAGAAATGTACGTATCCGGGGCAGGCTTGGCGCGCGGCTATTGGGGTCGGCCGGGCTTGACGGCGGAGCGGTTCGTAGCCGATCCATTCGGCCTGCCTGGAAGCAGAATGTACCGCACCGGAGACTTGGCGAAGCGTGTGATTGGTGGAGGACTGGACTATTTGGGCCGTGCCGATCATCAGGTAAAAATTCGTGGCTTCCGCATCGAGCTGGGTGAGATTCAAGTTGTGCTTGCCAGACATCCAAGCGTAGCTCAGGCGGCGGTCATTGTGCGGGAGGACAACCCAGGCGACAAGCGGCTTGCGGCCTATGTGGTTCCTGCTGCAAATGCCCCTTGGGATGCGGCGGAGCTGCGTCGACATGCGGCTTCCATGCTTCCCGATTACATGGTGCCATCAGCCATTATTGGGCTGGATGCATTGCCGCTCACGCCGAATGGCAAGCTGGATCGCAAGGCGCTCCCGGCGCCTGATATTGCCCTTGATGCAGATGGGCGCAACCCGAGAACGCCGCATGAAGAGGTGCTCTGCGATTTGTTCGCCGAAGTGCTTGGCCTTCGCCGCGTCGGAATCGATGACAGCTTTTTCGAGCTGGGAGGACACTCATTGCTTGCGGTTCAGCTCATCAGCCGCATCCGTGAAGCGCTTGGACGAGAGCTTAGCATTGCGGTATTGTTCGAGGCGCCAACCGTGTCCGGACTCGCGGAGCGAATGGAGCTGGATCGGGACAGCGGGAACAGTGCGCTACAGGTACTGCTGCCGCTGCGGACGCATGGCGAAGAGATCCCACTGTTCTGCGTCCATCCGGCAGGTGGCTTAAGCTGGTGCTATGCCGGATTAATGAAGCATCTTGGCGTGAATTACCCAATTTACGGCTTGCAGGCACGCGGAATTGCGCAGGCAGAGGAGCTTCCGCAGACACTGGATGAGATGACGGCTGACTATATTCGCCATATTCGCATGGTTCAACCGCAGGGACCGTACCGCTTGCTGGGCTGGTCGCTGGGCGGCAATGTCGCGCATGCGATGGCTGTGCAGCTGCAAGAGGAAGGGGAAGAGGTTGCGTTTCTGGCGATGCTGGACGCTTATCCGAGCCACTATTTGCCGATTCGAGGGGAACCGGATGAGGAGGAGGCACTGACCGCCTTGCTTGCCTTGGGAGGCTATGATCGCGACAGTATCGGCGATGAGCCGCTGACGATTGCAAGTGCAATTCGTATTTTGCGCAGCGACAGCAGCGCCTTGGCTACATTGGATGAAGCGACGATTATGAATTTGAAGGTTACGTATGAGAATTCGGTTCGCCTGTTGGGTGCTTATGTGCCGAGAAGGTACGATGGTGATCTGCTGTTCTTCCGCTCGACGATCATTCCAGACTGGTTCGATCCGATTGAGCCGGAGATGTGGATTCCTTATGTGGGCGGCCGTATCGAACGCCATGATATTGCATGCCGGCATAAAGACTTATGCCAGCCAGGGCCGCTAGCTGAAATTGGGGCAAGCATCCTAGAAAAGCTTCAAAATGAGAGCAGTAGGAAGGCCACTTCTGAAATGTACGTATAGGTATTCTCTGTATCCTCTATTCTTAGGAGACCATCTTCCTTTGAAGTGATTAGTTGAGCAAGTTAGGGGGAAGGGGAGCAAGGGATCAATATTCGTGGCAAAGTGCGAACTAATTATTTTCAATGAAATTCACATGAAACAACTTAATGAGAGGAAGTGGTTGCAGAATGGCAAATCCTTTTGAGCAAGCAGACGGCTCGTTTTTGGTGCTGCGAAATGATGAGGAGCAATATTCGATTTGGCCGGCCTTCGCGGCCGTACCTGAAGGCTGGAGCAAGGTTCTTGGCCCAGCTTCTCGAGAAGAGAGCATCGAATATATTAATTTGCATTGGATAGATATGAGGCCTCGAAGCTTGGTGGCTTCGGTGGCCTCCGTGTCGACAGAGGCTCAATGAGCAGACGCTTGGATCCGAAAAAAGCAGTGTGCATCGTGTACGTGGCAGCCATGTTCGTGGTTGCCATGGATGCGACCATTCTCAACGTTGCGCTGAAAACGATAAGCGACGAGTTTCACATTCCGCCAGCCGCATCCGGAGCGCTTAACGTAGGGTACTTAGTAAGTATTGCGATAGTTCTGCCGCTGGCAGGCTGGATGGGAGACAGATGGGGCACCAAGCGCATCTTCTTGCTCGCACTTGCGATATTTACTGGCGCATCGGTGCTGTGTGGAACGGCTGCAGATGTACACTCGTTAATCTTCTACCGCATCCTGCAGGGGATAGGGGGAGGTTTAATTACTCCACTCGGAATGGCCATGCTGTTCCGGACATTTCCTCCCCAGGAGCGGGCCAAAATCTCACGGTCGCTCGTGCTGCCAATCGCAATTGCACCTGCTGTGGGGCCAATCCTGAGCGGTGTGATGATCGAGCATCTTTCATGGCGCTGGATTTTTTATGTGAATTTGCCGCTCGGAATTGCTGCTTTGCTGCTTGGCCTTCTGTACTTACAGGAGCATAAAGAGCAAGAGGCAGGCCGTCTGGATATTCCGGGCGTCCTGTTGTCAGCACCAGGGCTCGGACTGGTGATGTATGCGCTTAGCCAAGGTTCGCTGCAGGGCTGGAGTTCACCTGAAATAGTCGTTGCGGGCAGTGTGGGAACGGTGCTGCTGGCAGCACTGGTCTTCGTTGAATTGCGAGTCCAGAAGCCGTTGCTGGATTTAAGGCTCTTGCAAGACCGTTTGTTCCGGACGGCAGGACTTGTCGCCATGTGTTCCGCTGCTGGACTGCTCGGCATGCTGTATGTATTTCCGCTCATGTATCAGCATGCGCTGCAGGCTTCGGCCTTAGATGCCGGCTTGACGACTTTCCCCGAGGCATTGGGACTTATGGTGTCATCGCAGCTTGTACCACGGTTCTATCCAAGGTACGGGCCCAAGCGAATTATAATAGTCGGGCTGCTCTGCACATCGGTGATCTTCGTGCTGCTAAGCATGGTTGGGGCGGGAACGAGCCCATGGCTCATACGAGGCATGCTGTTCGCGGTTGGTCTGTGCTTGGGGCATGCTGTCGGAGCCGTTCAGATCGCGGCCTTCTCCAACGTACCTCCGGTCTCGATGGGGCGAGCAACCACTTGGTTCGCGGTTCAGAACAGACTTGGACCGGCCATAGGAATGGCCGTATTGTCCGCCATCATGGCTGCAATGGCAAGCGGTCAACTAACGAACGGAGCTGTAGAAGCTGCCGATGCTGGACAGCTTGAAATGAATCTTCTCGTTTACCGTACCGCCCTGCTTGGTGCTGCTGGATTTCTGCTTCTTGGCTTATGTGCCGCCTTCCGAATCCAAGACAGCGCCGCCGCCGCGACCATGAAATCTCGGCAATCTTCTATTCCTGCGACGAAGTCTGTAAAGATTGAAGGATAGGGGAGAGAGGAAGTATCCTGAAATGCTAGATTTGTGGTAGCATTACAGTATATATACTTTTGTACAAGTGTTGGTGTTCGTTGTGAATTATTGTCGTCGACCCCCAATAGCGCATAAAACCCGGGGGATCGACGACAAATTGAAATATGGAGATAAGAAGCGAAAATCGCAGATTAAACGTGAAAATATTCAATTTATTCTGTTTTCTAATCACCTCTCTAAAGCTTGTGTGAAGTAGAGACATTTAGTAAAATGAGCGTAACAGCAGCACTTTTTGGGCTTTTGAACGTACCTATGAGGAATTGAA
>NZ_MAIS01000102.1:0-20773 GCF_001680695.1 Paenibacillus sp. KS1
GCTACAGGAGCTACAGGAGCTACAGGAGCTCCTGGTACAGGAGCTATTATCCCATTTGCTTCCGGTGTACCTGTACTATTGACCACGCTCGCAGGCGGATTGGTAGGAACAGGCGGACTGATTGGATTTGGAAACTCTGCGCCGACCGTAAGTGCATTAGGTGCAACGATCGATCTGACAGGAGCGGCAGGTTTGCTTCTGAACATGGCATTCTCGATGCCACGTAATGGCATAATTACGTCTATTTCTGCTTACTTTAGTACGACAATAGCCCTTAGCCTAATTGGAGCAACTGCAACGATACAGGCCCAATTGTGGCAATCGACTACGCCGAACAACACATTCACTCCAATTCCAGGAGCTATCGTTACATTAGCACCAGCTCTTACTGGAATACTAGCAATTGGTGCAATCTCCCATGGAGTAACGACTGGACTAGCTATACCTGTAACAACAGAGACTCGCTTGTTAATGGTCTTCTCGGTTACAACAACAGGACTGACACTTGGTACTACGGTTGCAGGATATGCAAGTGCTGGTGTAGCAATTACGTAATCATTTTCATTAGGACGAAATAATTAATATCACGCATTGAATTGGCAGCAATACACTTTTCATGAAAAGGTGTGGAAGCTGCCGATTCTTTGCTTTGTTCATATGAATCCATTTCAAGTTCGATAGATGGTTCACGGTTCACCCGCTATATTCTTGCAAAGGTAATCTGCCTGCTCTACTAAATTAAGTAACATGTCAGAATCTATCAGCAATTCAATATCGAATTGTGTTAATTCGTTCTGAACCTACATATTGATCAGGAGCAACAAAAAATATTGTTCGTTTACTCAACAACACAATTACTTCTCTCCCCGGATCAAGAAAAATCCGTTTACCGGCATAATCAATCCGTTTCGCGGTAGCAGAATCAATCCTTTTTCTTATACCATCTATAGGGAATCATCCGAACAAGAGGTATGGGAGAGGAGGGCCATTCAAGATGGCTAGAATTCGATTTAGCGTATTTTTCAGTGTATTTGTCTCGATGGTCGCGTTAATGATCATTGCGCCGGTCATGCCGTCGCTCATTCGTGAATTGGGATTAAGTGAGGTGCATTCAGGCATTATCATTTCATTAGGCTCTGTCGCCATGGCTGTTATGGCTCCTGTATGGGGACGACTCAGTGATCTCAAAGGGAGAAAGCCGGTTATCTTAATGGGCTTCATCGGAATGTTCATCAGTTATGTCATTTTCACTGCAACGATGTATGCCGGATTACATGGAGCAATAGAAGGGGGGCTGCTCCTTGGACTTCTAATCGCGGCACGCGCCATGGTTGGCATGTTCATTCCAGCTGTACCTTCATCCGCACAGGCGTATATGGCTGACGTAACCGATGAGAAGGGGCGTTCTTCAGGCATGGCCCTTATAGGGGCAGCAAATGGGCTTGGCCTTGTGCTCGGCCCTGCAATAGCCGCTGTATTCGCTTTTATTGGGCTGATATGGCCTCTATACATTGGAGCATTACTACCGATTATCGCATTCTTTGTCGTGCTCATGTTAGTTCCTACTCATAAGCAATTGAATCACATCAAACCGCCCAAAGTTAGTCCGTTCCAGAGAGGGATACCCCTTAACTTAATGGCCGGGATGATTACCATGCTCAGTATCATTACGCTGCAGGTAGTTGGCGGCTTCTATTTTCAAGACCAGCTAGCGCTTACTACGCAAGAGACTGCCCGCATGGTATCCATAGGATTAATGCTGACAGGATTCGCAATGATTTTGACGCAGGGCATTCAAATGAAATCATCAAAGCTGCATCCCAAGCAGCTGCTGCTCATCGGATCGCTGCTCCTTCTATGCAGTATCGCACTGTTCTTGTTTATTAATAGCTTGCTCAGCTACTATATCGCGTTCTCCCTGTTCGGAGTAGGGGCAGGATTGTTAATGCCGGGCTTCATGACAGGCGCATCGCTTGCGGTATCGAGTGAACAACAGGGAGGGGTTGCAGGACTTATTGCGGCCGTACAAGGAATTTCTGCGGTAATTGCACCTATTCTAAGCACGATGCTGTATCGGCTGGATAAGCATGTTCCATTTGCAATCATGGGTGTACTCGTTCTTATATTGAGCATTACAATGGTTACTGTACTGAATAAGCCGACCATTAGCAATTCAGCTATCGAGAAATAAAATAAGACTCAAACCGTAGAGTAATCAGCAGCTAAAAATAACAAGAACGGCAAGAAGACAAGTGAAATGTAAAAAAAGAGATTTTTTATTTTCATTAATTGATAATGATAATCATTTGCTTTAATATAGGGATATATACATGGATTTGCTTGATTTGGACTAACATTGGGGGACGGGACATCAGGATCGTCACATCTAAGCCTGCCAGGCTTCATAGGAATATAACGACACAGGATTACTTTGTTTATGTACAATACAGTAACTTATATAGACATGGAGTGGAGGAGAAGGTCTTGAAACTGCACATCGATTCCCGCGACTTAAGTGATACATTCAGAGATTTCATAGATATCACTCCTTCACTTCGGCCAAATGACCAGAAGCGCATCTATTCCATTCCGACACCTAGCGGAACAGGGCAACTACAGCGGTTTCTCTTAAGAAAAGGGCTAGAAATCAACTTCTTCAACGCAGAATTTCATCGTCCGGTAACGATGGATGTCGATATCCATTATCCTCATCTTGAAATTTCATATACGACTTCAGGCAGCGGCAGCTGGTCAGCATCATCGCAAGAATATGCAATGATCCCGGGGATGTCCTCGCTCATCTATGTCAAGGAAGCCAACATGATTGCGCAGCTGCACCCTAATGAACGGATGCAGCATATGGAGCTCCGGATTGATCTCAGGTATTTCGCCAACGATCTTCCTGAGCTTGAACGATTGACTCGCAGCTCCGTCTTCTGTAAGCAAACGGCTGGCTCAGCCCAGATCTCATTGCTTGTAGAACAGATGAAGCAGTGCCCTTACCAAGGCGCGCTCCAAAAGCTATATTTGGAAGGAAAAGCGCTTGAGCTGCTGGCGCTTCATTTAGCTGCCTTGGAAGAAGAGGAGCCAGCGCAACAGACCACTTCCAAGCTGACTGCCGAAGACATTCAATGTCTGTATGAAGCGAAGGATATCTTGACAAGATCGTGGAAGCAGCCGCCCAGCCTGCTTGGGCTTGCGCGCTTAACAGGACTTAATGATTATAAGTTGAAGCTAGGTTTCAAGACATTATTCGGGACTACTGTATTTGGTTACGTACGGAAACTGCGCATGAATGAAGCAAGACGAGTGCTGGAACGAGGGGAAGCCAATGTAAGCCAGACGGCAATGATGGTTGGGTATCATAATGTCAGCCATTTTGCTTCTCTCTTCCGGAAAACCTATGGCTACAACCCAAGTGAATGCGGCCGATTGACCGCATCAACTTCACAGCATGAGCTGCACAACATTTGAGTAGAATGCACTA
This sequence comes from Paenibacillus sp. KS1, assembly GCF_001680695.1. Lineage (NCBI taxonomy): Bacteria > Bacillati > Bacillota > Bacilli > Caryophanales > Paenibacillaceae > Paenibacillus > Paenibacillus sp. KS1. Next base: position 3,488 of record NZ_MAIS01000102.1, read on the forward strand.
GGGATAGTGTTCGGATAATTATTGAAGGTTTCTAGGGTACATGTCTGGGATGCATGCTTCAATACTGACAGTCAACAATTGATTTGATTCCCTTTGGTTTGATCGTAAATGTGTAAAAATAGAACAGAATGCTTTAAATAGAACAGATTGAAGATGGGTGTAGTACAATATAAGTTCAGATGGGAGAGGAGGCGTGCCGATGCGATCCAAGCAAATATACGATTACATATTGACGAATATTGAACGAGGAGAGTGGGGGGCTCATGATAAGCTCCCTTCGGTACGATCCCTTGCCGCTGAACTCGGCGTGAATCGATTGACCGTGTTCAAAGTCTACAAATTGTTGAAGCAGCACGGTGTGGCTTATGTCAAGGAGAAATCCGGCTACTACGTAAGCCCATCTAAGTCAGCAGTTGAACTGGATTATTTCAATAGTAAGAACAGCTCAACAGCCATACAGTTAACAAGCAATCTGTCCGATATTCACCGAGTGGCGGCTAACTATCAATTTTCTCAAGCTATAATCGATCCGAATTTACTGCCTAATCTGTTCCTGTCCGAATACGTAAAGAAAGTATTCGATAAGTACCCCAAGCTCATGGGAAGCTATTCCACACCGCAAGGGGATGAGGAACTGCGTGATGTGCTGTGTCAATATTTCATGCGGCAATATCGAGTCGATCTGACTATTGACGAAATTCTGATCACAACAGGTGCACAGCAAGCAATTGATCTCCTCGCCAGAATTCTAATTAGACCGCTCGATGCCATTCTCGTAGAGCGGCCAACATACAGCGCTGCGATTGACATCTTCAGAGGGCATGGCGCCCGATTGATACCGGTGGAGTTCACGCCGGAGGGGTACGATTTGGAAGCGATAGAGAAGCTGATGAAGCAGCATCGTCCACGAATGTTCTATATGAACCCAACGTTCCATAATCCGACGGGTTATACGCTTCCTCCATCCCAGCGCAAGCAGCTTGTAGAATTGGCTGAGCGGTATCGTTGCATGCTTGTGGAAGATGATGCATTTCATGATATTTATTTCGATGAGGGTCCGCCGCAGCCTTTATTCATGTATGATACCTATGGATGGGTTGTCTATCTGCGAAGCTTCAGCAAGTACGTTGCTCCTGGTTTGCGCATATGCGCGGTGTTCGCTCGCAAGTCGATGATCGATCCGCTGATTACAGCCAAATCGCTTGCAGATAACGGAACACCACTCGTCACGCAAAAAATATTTCTTCATTATTATCAATCTGAACGGATGCAGCAGCACCTAGAGAAGTTGCGGATCGCGCTGCAAATTAGACGGGACGTAATGGAAGAGGAACTATCGGCAGCCCCCATTGATTGGAGATGGACAACGCCGCAAGGCGGATTGAACATATGGCTTCGTCTGCCAAGCGACATTTCCTGTGGCGCACTCTTACACAACTGCTTCCAGCAATCCATTTCCTTTGTCCCCGGTCATATATGTGATCCGCAGAACGACATGCAATCATGGATTCGTCTAAGCTACTCACTTATGAACGAGATCCAAATACGAGAGGGAATTCAGCAGTTAGCGCAAATCGCCCAGCGAGTAGGAATAACCGATTCACTACCGATGGTTAATCCGAAATAATCCGAATCCTGAAAGGGGAATAGAATAATGAAAAAATACATTATTTTCGGTGCAAGTAAGGGACTAGGTGATGCGTTCGTAAAAGGTCTGCCCAAGCAAGGAGATCAAGTGTGGGTTGTCTCCCGTAATCGTCCAACCAGCATAGATCTGGAAGATGGGGTCAAGCGAATCTGGATTCAGGCTGATCTGTCGCAGCATGAGGCTTCCTCTCGTATAGCGAATGCAGTTGCAGAGGATGTGATTGATGTAATCATATACAACGTGGGCATTTGGGAACAGAACGGTTTTGAAGACGATTACAATTTCGACAATGATGATCCTGCGGAAATTGCTAGAATCATTCAGGTCAACATTACATCAACAATAACGTGTATCCAGTCGCTGCTTCCGAATATTCGCAAGTCAGAAGCAGGCAAGATCATCTTCATTGGGTCGACGGCTGGGCTAGATCATACGAACAATTCACAAGTTTCCTTCGTTGCGTCGAAGTTTGGACTGCGAGGAATAACGAATGCGCTGCGCGAGCATGTGCGACAAGATCAGATTGCCGTTACCTGCATTAATCCAGGCGAGCTCGCCGCTGAAATTCCTTATGAAGAGGGCGCAGAAAAGGCGCTCTCAGCCTATGACAGTACCCGTATCCCAGTGCAAGATATCTTATCACTCGTCACATGCGTAATCGGACTATCCAAAGCAGCCTGTGTCAAAGAAATCAATATTCCTGCGATGCAGGATACGAATGCTTAATTCGAATTTACTATCTAAAACCGTGCGATGCACGGTTTTTTGCTTTTCATACGCAGGATTCGAGTTACACCTAAATAATGGATTGACATTTGTAAAAAAAGGAATATACTCCTTTATAACAGGAGATGATCTGATGAATTTGAATGCACCCAAGTTCTCTGCCGTCCCTCGCCGCAAGCTGGTGGATCAAGTGCTTGAACAACTGCACGATGCGCTTGACCACCACTATCGTCCTGGTGATCGCATGCCGACCGAGCCGGAGCTGATGGAGATGTTAGGCGTAGGACGTTCAACGATTCGTGAAGCCGTCAAGATTCTGGTGCATGCTGGAATGCTGGAAGTGCGACAAGGGGATGGGACGTATGTTCGTTCACGCCCCCCTGATTCAGACTCGTTGGAGCAGCGGCTGCTTAGAGCGGAGACCGTGCACATTACCGAAGTGAGAAGCATGATGGATGCTCAGGCAGCACGCTTGGCATCAGAGCGCCGCACGGATACGGATCTTGAGCGAATGAAGCAGCTTCTTGAAGAACGAATAAAGGCACTGGAGGTTGGCAATTACGCTGCCTATGTAGATTATGATGTGGAATTCCACTGTTCGATTGCAGAGGCGAGCCACAATCCTGTGCTGATTGATCTGTACCGTGCCTTCTGCAGCGCGCTTCGCGGTGAACTAAGCCACCTCATCGTCGACACGCAGCATTATGAAGACCGGTCGGAGCTGCATGATCAACTGCTGCAGGCGATTGCGAATAGAGACGCCGATACCGCCGTTCGCTTGTCGCTTGCCAATCTGGAGCCGCAAGGCGGCCGCAGAAACAGCAAATAACTGCCGAACACACAAGGGAGAGGAGAGATGTTATGGTTATTGATGTTCGCGATGTAACTTGGAATAGGGATAACAAGATGATTCTGGAACAGGTCTCTTGGGAGGTGAAGCAGGGAGAGCATTGGTGCTTGCTCGGGCTTAATGGCTCGGGGAAGACAACCTTGCTGAATATGATTAACGGCTATATCTGGCCGACCTCAGGCAGCGTATCCGTCCTCGGAAAGAAATTCGGCACATTCGATCTTCGCGAATTGCGAAAGCAGATCGGTTGGGTAAGCACCTCGCTGCAGCAGAGACTCCATGGACATGAAACGGTTCAGAAGATCGTTCTTAGCGGAAAGTTCGCTTCAATCGGACTATACGATAACATCGAAGAGTCTGATGAGGACAAGGCATTATCCTTAATTAAGCTGCTCGGCTGCGAGCGACTGCTGGGCCGCACTTATGATACATTATCGCAGGGTGAGCGGCAGCGTGTGCTCATCGGGCGTGCGTTAATGGCTTCCCCGAAGCTTCTGATCCTCGATGAACCGTGCACGGGACTCGATATCTTCGCACGTGACCAATTGCTCCATATGATTCAAGCAATTGCACGCGAGCCTGATGCACCAACACTCATCTATGTTACGCATCATGTTGAAGAGATCATGCCTTGCTTCAACAAAACGCTGCTTATTAAACAGGGATCTGTATTTTCATCAGGCAATACGGCCGATCAGCTGACCTCGGCTCATCTGAGCGAATTTTTCGATTCGACTATCGAGGTGCGGCAAGAATTGGGACAACGTTATTCCCTTCAATTGCTGTCAAATGAACAACATTATCATAAGTAATGACAGAAGCGGGCGAGAGTGCCCGCTTCAGCGAATCAACTTCCACCTCCTTAGCTTTGTGCGATCCGGGAGACGACATCCTTATTTTCATACAAGCAGAGAAACTTGCTGTTCAGCATATCTAATTAGAATGAAATTAGTAGAGCTGTCTAACGCTGCTTATTTGCAGCACAGACCATGCAAATTGCCATGAGGATACTCATATCCCCATGGTTTTTTTATGGAGACTAGTATATTCCGGTTCAATATGGTAGAATTCGAGCAATTTCTTGTTATTAAAATCATGAATCATAAAGGAACATGGGGGACATCAGTATGCCACAACTTGAAACGAATAGATTATCATTAAGACCTCTGGATTTGAGCGATGCTGCGAGAATTGAACAATTAGCTGGAGATTATGACGTCGCCAAGACGACGTTGAATATTCCGTATCCATATCCGAGCGGTGCAGCCGAGCCATTTATCAACAGCATGCTGGAAGCTGAGAAGAATGGTAGGGTGGTTATTTTCGCAGTCTGCGAGAAATCATCTGAAGACTTAATCGGCATTATGAATATCAGCATCTCAGCAATGCATAACCGAGGAGAATTAGCATACTGGATTGGGAAGCCTTATTGGGGCAAAGGGTATGGCACCGAAGCAGCTCAAGCGATTCTATCTTATGGGTTCGAAGAACTAGGGCTTCATAAAATATTCGCTGAAGCATACACCTCTAATCCTGGATCGTGGAGAATCATGGAGAAGATCGGCCTCGCCTATGAGGGAACACTGAAACAGCATGTGTATCGATTCGGGCAGCATTACGATCTGGCATTCTATGGAATGTTAAGAGATGAATATAGACAAAGAACGAGCTAATTGGCTCGTTTTTTTGTTGCCAGATTTCACAGTTCCTATAAATAATCATGCCTTCTGTCACAAAAGAGCCGACTGAAATTGTTATATAGAGTAGAACAAGAGAGATTGGAATGGTGAATTCGTATGAATAAGTTCGGTTTGATCAAAAAAACCATCATTGTCACTTCCACTGCAGCACTGCTTGGCATCGGAGCATTCAGTTCCAGCATGCCAGCTACAGCAGCACTGAGGATAGATGGCTTCAATGAGAAGTCGGCTATCAAGCAGGGGTACCTATACAAGCCTAATCTGAGTGTCAAGCATGATGGAATTACCCTAACTTTGACCGATGTTCGCTACGATGGAACGATATTATCCTTCGCATTGCGTCCGGAAGGAGCGAATCTTGATTTTCCCTTTACCATCAACCCGGAGAAAGAGAAACTCAAAGGTTACATCAAGTCAGAGTGTGAGGTGCTTGCCGATGGCAAACCCATCACCATAAGCAGCTCTGAGACCTTTGGAGAAAATAAGAGCTATCAATACTATGCAAAAGGGGTGAAGCTCCCTGACGAATTCGAGCTCTCGATTAAGGCCGGAGTGACGAAAGTGAAGGAAACTTATGATTTCAAAGTACCGGTGAAGTTGAAAAGCAAACCGCTCGTTGTGAAGCCAAATAATGCATCCAAAACTTCCGGAAAATTCAGCTATACCGTTAAGCAGATTATTCTATCGCCGTTCTCTACACGGCTCATCCTGGACAGCGAAGGTTTGCCCCCTGCTTCAGCCGAGCAATCCGGGAAGTACCATGCAAGTCCGGTTTATTATGAGTTATTCGACAACAACGGCAACGAGATATTGCCTGAAATGATCGGATTCTTCCATAAAATGCCGGAACCCAAGTACCATGTTGATAAATTCTACTATCCAACAGATAACAAGGCGACATCCATCACGATCAAGCCATATACGTATACGATTAACAGCAAAAACTGGGCTGTCCTCGAAGAGAAGGGGAGCAATAGAAAAAAGACTTATAAGAAAACGTATTTGAAAGACTTGGAGCTTACGATTCCAATCAAGCGATAACACAAAAATGATTTCCAACAGAAGGGATGATAGATACAAATGAAGTCAATCAAAAAAACGGCAATCGCAATATCTGTGGCAGCACTGCTTGGGACGGGGGCACTCGGTTCGAATTTGCCCGCAGCAGCAGCGCCGAAACTAGACGGCATCAATGAAAAGACGGCTATCGAGCAGGGTTACCTGTACAAGCCTAATTTGAGTGTGAAGCATGACGGAATTACCTTGAAGCTGGAAGAAGTGAAGTACGACGGTTCTACATTATCCATCTTAGTCAAGCGAGAAGGAGCAAATCTGAACGGTACGGTATCCCCATATTTCAGCATGGAGGATCTAAAAGAAAATCCGAACAATGAATTTATCAAAAAAAATGCCGTCCCTGAGCAGGATCAGCTAAAGGGTTACATTAAGCTAAGCCCGAAGGTATTAGTTGATGGAGAGCCGATAAAATTGAACAGTGCCAGTTTCTCTGGTCCTCAGAATAATTTTTATTATGTCGCAAAAGGAGTCAAAGCGCCCGAGAAATTCGAGCTTACCATTAGGGCTGAAGTTACAAAAGTTAGTGAACCATTTGAGCTCAAGGTTCCGATCGAGTTGAAAAGCAAACCGCTCGTTATCAAGCCAGAAGCATCCAAAACGTCTGGGAAATTCAGCTATACCGTCAAGCAACTCGAACTGACGCCATTCTCGACCAGACTCATTCTAGACAGTCAAGGTCCAGTGCCTGCTTCTGCCGAGCAATCTGGGAAATACCATGCAAGCAAGGTCTACTATGAGCTTATGGATAACAAAGGGAAGGAAATAAATCAAGAAACGATCGGATTCTTTAATAAAAAACCGGAAACCAAATACCATGTTGATCAATTCTACTATCCGATTGACGACAAGACGACATCTATCACGATCAAGCCGTATACATACACGGTAAACAGCAAGGATTGGAGCATCCTCGGAGCGAAAAAGGGCAGTGAAGGAAAGAGAACCTATCTGAAGGATTTGCAAGTTACGATACCGATCAATCGATAATAGATACAACACAAGGGTTGCTCCAGAACCATGTAGGCATGGCTGGAACTACCCTTTTTCCATGTGGTAACAAGTCGTCGTCTGAGGCGATTATTACGCACATCTTCGAATTTGTATCTACTATGCACACTAGTATTATGCTAACATAAAACGGTCGCTTATTTTACAAAGCATAGAATAAAAAATTTCATTGAACGTGTCACAAAATGAACGGTTCAGATTGTTATATATAATAAGACAACAAGAAAGGAGTTGAGCACTTGCAATCTACCAGCCCCGGGGAGTCAGTAGTGCAGCCTATTAATGTTGAAGAAATCGTTACGCGAGTACAAGCTGGTGATAAACAAGCTTACCGAACGATCCTACACAATTTCGAACGCCAAATGTATACATACTGCTACTATATTTTAAAAAATCATGCGGAAACGGAAGATGCTGTTCAGGAAATATTTATCCGTGCCTACGAGAATTTACATCAATATAATAGGCAGGTTTCTTTCTCTGCATGGTTATATAAAGTCGCCTATCATCATCTGATAAATTTGAAGAAGAAGAAGAGCCGTTGGCTTAATTTGATTAAGCAGGTGGAGAAGGAGACAGAACAACAAGAGATTGCCTTTTCCCAGCATGAAACGGTAGTAAGCGATCTCCTAACCTATCTTACTGCAGAAGAGAGGCATATTTTGCTCTTGAAGGCTGTGGAGCAGTATACATTTGAAGAGATTAGTGAAATTATGGGCCTGAAATCAGCAACGCTGCGCAAGAAGTATGAAAGATTACGTGCAAAATTAATGGATCGAATTAGTGAAAAAGGAGAGAAGGCCCATGGGACATATGCAGCGCACGGAATACGCTGAGATGGACGGGATCGAACAAATGATTCGTCAATCCTCACCGCCTCCCATTCGAACCGATAAAATCATGGATCGAATCGAACAAATGGAGTGGACAAGCTCATTACCATTCCATCGTAAGCCGAGTATACTAAAAAGAACCTTATTCGCTGCTTCTGCCGCAGTCATTCTCGGAGTAGGAATGGTCGGAGTTGGATATGTATCCCCAACGATGGCGGAAGCTTTGAAGAAAGTGCCGGTTATCGGACTGCTATTCTATGAGGCGAGCGAAGACGCCGTTCAGAAGGCGATTGAGCGCGGGATTATATCCACGCCAAACGTTAGCGATACGCATGATGGAATTACGTTAAAGGTAACTGAAGTATTATTTGACGGTACTCGCTTGTCATTCCGCATAGAACGTGAGGGCAAAGATTTGCCTCAGTATCTGGCTTCTCCATATGTAGAGGGCTTTTCGAATGAGGAAAGAGTTGCGCTCTATAATAAATTCTACGAGACAAACAAAAGTATGGCGGAATCCTTCGGCACTCCTGATGAGAAACAGGAGAGAGGGTATATTCGAAGCCCGGAAGTTCTAATCAACGGTGAGCCTATCAAATCCTCTGGCCAACTCAGCAGCTATATGATGGATGATAAGCCGATGTATATGCTGGAATTTAGACATGTCGCAACCTTACCGGATGAATTTGAACTGACTGTGCGGACAAAAGTGACACAGGTTAAGGAAACGTATGAATTAAAAATTCCTGTGAAGGTTGAGAACAGAGCCATGATTTTGAAACCGAATGCAACCAAGTCCGACGGCAAGTTCTCGTATACAGTGAAGCAGCTTGATATCTCACCTGTATCCACTCGTATCGTACTGGACAGCAAGGGTCCAGTTCCGGCCTCTGCGGAACAAACGGGGGATTATCATGCAAGTAGAATGTACTATGAGATTGTGGATGATCAGGGACGTGTACTAAGACCATCCAAACTTATCTATACACCTGTTCTGCCAACAACCGAGTATCACCTCAACGATTGGTATGCGCCAGCAGGGATGAAATCGAAATCCATCACAATCAAGCCTTACAACTTTACAATTAGTAACAAGGACTTTAAAATAAAACGAACCAATAAGGAAGATTTTGGAGATCGAACATACTGGAAAAACCTAGAGATGACGATCCAAATTCCGCAATCCAAATAATAAATAGTCAGGGCCGACTCTGCGAACCATGAAATCATGGGGAAGAAGTTGGCCCTGTCTCATTTTTATATAGAGAGGTATTTCTCCCTCTTTTATTGCAATTTATCCCTTATGATCCATCCTTCTTTTCTAGATAATGATGGTGTAAGGCTGAACCGCACTGAACATCAGTGCAGATGCTCATGCAGGTGTGTCTCATATGTCATGAAATAGGAGGGATAACCAAATCTGTTGAGAACATTTTGCAAACGCTATCATCATGGATTAAAGGAGGACGATTACGTATGTTACGCACAGGGAATACATCCCGCCGCAAATGGATGATTGTCTTACATGCAGCTCTAGCATTGATGCTCCTGCAAGGTCTGGTACTCTGGGCGCCGCAAGCTCAAGCTGCCGTATCCAGCAAGACGATTGTAGGGTACTGGCACAACTTCGATAATGGTTCCGGGTTCATCAAGCTCCGTGACGTATCTCCTAAGTTCGATGTCATTAACGTCTCCTTCGCAGAACCAACCTCTGGCGTCACGAATGGTACAATCGGCTTCACGCCTTACAATTATACGGATGCCGACTTCAAGGCTGATGTCGCTTACTTACAGAGCCAAGGCAAGAAAGTCATTATCTCCATCGGGGGCCAGAATGGGCAGGTGCAACTGCCGAACGCCGGAGCCCGAGATAATTTCGTCAATTCAGTCATTGCGATCATTGAGAAATACGGCTTCAACGGACTTGATGTGGACTTCGAAGGACATTCCCTCTATTTGAACGCTGGCGACAGTGATTTCAAAAATCCTACCACTCCAGTTATCGTCAACCTCATTGCAGCACTCCGTACTATTAATAACCACTTTGGAACCGATAACTTCTACCTGACCATGGCTCCTGAAACCTTCTTCGTTCAATTAGGCTATACCTTCTATGGCGGCAGCTGTATTAGCTGCGACAACCGCGCAGGCGCTTATTTGCCCGTCATCCATGCAACCCGCGATATTCTGGATTGGCTACAAGTGCAGAACTACAACTCAGGCCCGATTACAGGACTGGATGATCAGTATCACACGATGGGGAATGCTGACTTCCATGTGGCAATGGCCGACATGCTCTTGACCGGATTCCCTGTTGCGAAAAATCCAAACAACATCTTCCCAGCACTGCGTCAGGATCAAGTTGTGCTCGGATTGCCTGCAAATGCGAATGCGGGGGGCGGGTTCACTACGGTTGCAGAAGTGCAAAAAACACTTGATGCGCTCATTCAAGGCGTACAGTTGTCCAGCTACAAGACACGAGGCAGTTCGACTGGATATCCGAACTTCCGTGGGTTGATGACATGGTCAGTGAACTGGGATAAATTCAATAACTTTGAATTCTCAAACAGTCATCGTGCTTATCTGGATGCATTAACTCCGCCTATTCCCGATACGGAACCTCCTTCCGTACCAACAAACGTAATCGTTACAGCTAAGACATCCACCAGTGTCAGTCTCAGCTGGACGGCCTCCACAGATAATGTTGGGGTGACCGGATATACCGTCTCCTATAGGACTCAATCTGTGAGCGTTTCGAATCCGAATGCTGTCATCTCGGGATTGACGCCAGATACGAACTATACCTTCACTATTACTGCGAAGGATGCGAAGGGGAACCAATCCGCTGCAAGCGCACCGCTAACTGTGAAGACAGAACCAGCGGGATCAGGTGGAGATACAACACCCCCAACCGCCCCAGGTAATTTACAGGTAACAGGAAAATCTGCAACTTCAGTAATACTCAGCTGGTCGGCATCGACGGACAATGTTGGTGTGACTGGCTATACCGTGTCTTATGGAACGAATGCTGTCAATGTGACGGACACAACCGCAACTATTACAGGATTAACGCCAAATACAAACTACGTATTTACCGTAACTGCTAAGGATGCAGCCGGGAACATTTCCACTGGAACCAGTGTTCAAGTAACGACAGATGCACAAGGCGGGGTTCAGCCATGGGCTCCAAATGTCAGCTATAAGGCAACCGATGAAGTCACTTATGGCGGAAAGACTTATGTATGCCGGCAAGCTCACACTTCATTGCTCGGTTGGGAACCGTCTAACGTTCCAGCATTGTGGCAGCTCAAATCCTAGAAGAACATACGAAGGGGAGTTCTGATTCGATCAGAACTCCTTTTTTCATGTAGGTAAACTGTGTCGCTTCTCCTATTGACACTTCCCATTTATGGCTTATAATCATGATTAATACTTAGATTTACTTAATAACACTTAACTTTACTTAACAGAACAGGGGAGAATCCATGTTTCAAGAGGAACGCTTGGCAGCTATATTAGAGCACCTGAAGAGAAACAAGCGCATTGAAGTGGAAGAAGTATGCGAACTGCTGTCTATATCACGAGATACAGCACGTAGGGACATTATCAAGCTTGAGGAACAAGGCTCTATCATTCGAACACGGGGCGGAGCCGTCCTGCCTACCATATCGAAGGAAATGCCCAATTACGGCCAACGGTTGCAGAAGGAGACGACGTCCAAGCAGAAGATCGGTCAGGTTGCCGCTACTCTCCTTCACGACGAAGATTATTTATACATGGACTCATCCACGACGGTACGATTCGTGGGAGAACATATGAAGACCAAGGGTAATGTCATCGTTACGAATTCCATCGACATGGCCGGTATGTTGGCGGAGAGAAATGAAGCTCGCATTCAGCTTCTTGGCGGCCTATTGGACAATAATCAACGGATGATTTATGGATCGCGGGCGATTGAGATGCTGGGCGACTATCACTTCGACAAGGCCTTCATCGGCACTTGTGGATTGTCTATGAATGGACTGACGACCGACTTTGAAGAAGAGACATATTTCATCCGTCAGGTGATTCGCAGTGCAGACCAAGTCATTGTCCTTGCTGACCACTCCAAATTCGGAAAGACGATGTTCCATCGTGTCGTGGGCTTAGAAGATATAGATTTTATCGTCACAGATCGTGAGCCAGATGCGGAGTGGCAGCGTTATGTAAATGAAATAGGCGTCGAGATTATCATTGCTGACAGAGAGGTGCACCATGATTAACAGACTGATTTGGATGGGTTGTCTATCATACATTGTAACTGGGGTAACACTTGTTATTATGGGCGCAGTTCTCCCTGAGCTGCTTCTGAACTATGGCTTGAATTATACAGACGGGGGAATACTCGTCTTCGTTCAATTCGTCGGCATGCTGCTCGGCGTTCTCAGTATGCCTGCTATTTCTCGAAGGTTCAGTCGGAAACGAGGAGTTATGATCGGATTGCTGATGATTAGCGCCGAGCTGCTGCTGTTTTTCCTCCCGCCATGGCCAGTCGTTATTTTGATAGCTGGATTTGCGGGAGCAGGAGCGGGGCTTGTGGAGTCAGGGATCGGTACCATTATTCTTGTCGCTGTCAAAGAGAAGCAAGCCATTGCGATGAGCAAGCTGGAGGTTACTTTCGGCCTCGGCGCCCTGACGATACCATTCGTGGCAAGCTTCTTAATCGCACGTGGGATATGGACATACTCCTTCCTGCTGCTCGGTGTGAGCGCACTCTTTACAGCAATCGCTTGGCAGCGAATGTCATTCGGCCATGTCGATGCCATGTTGACGCGCACAGTAGTTAAGGGCTCCGAATCCAAGCGTGAATCTTACTCAGGGAAGTCCATTCCTTTCCTTGTCCTATGCGCCTTCTTCTTCATGCTCTATGGAGGAAGCGAAGTGTCTGTTGTGCACTTCTTCCCATCCGTGTTTATCGAGAGATGGGGCGTCGCAACCTCTGATGCAACATTGACGGTTACGGTATATTGGACGGCGATGGTTATCGGCCGTGCGCTATGCGGTGTACTTGCAGAAAAGATAACGTACTATCGATTTTTATGGATTACGACAGTGCTCAGTGTCCTTGTATTGCTCATTCTGCCTTTCATTTCTCAGGCATGGGGAGGGTACGTGATTAGTTTTCTCCTCGGGCTTGGAATGGCAGGAATGTTCGCGATCATGCTGATTTATGCGAATAGTGCCCTTCCCGGCATGACTGAGCGGACAACGAGTATTTTGCTGGCGGCAAATGGACTAGGTGGTTCGCTTCTGCCGATTGCAGTCGGTAGAATGATGGACATATGGCCGGTTCAAGCCGTCATGTGGCTTTTCTTCGGGGTGATGGTGACGATGCTGCTGCTTGTATTTGGTTCCAAGCGCCTGAACTTGATCTTGTCGACGACCAAACAAACGGGCCAAATCCATGCTCCTGAAGCGATCAGCAAAAACCATTCATAGCGTTAGTACTAGAGTACATGCAAAGCTAAGATAATAAAATTAATCGAATGAAAAGCAATTCCTGCCTCGCAAGATGGAAGCGGAATTGCTTTTTTGTTGTGCAATCATAGAATGAGGATTCCAGCCATATATTTTGACCATCGGTACATTAAGTGGATTCACTATCCCACAATAACTCCTTTGGAAATGAGGGCAAGCAAGAATGCGCGAGAATACCCATGTGCACCAGCTAGCAGCACTTGTAAGCAGGGGAGGACATTGAATGTCAAAAAAGCTTCACTATACCGTTGCCATTGTCGGGGCAGGCAGCGCCGGATTGTCGGTTGCGGCCCGCTTGCTGCGCGAATCGAAAGTGTTTCACGGCTCAGTCGTGCTGCTTGATCCGCAAACCAAGCATTATTACCAGCCCTTGTGGACGCTTGTCGGCGGAGGCGTCGTCAGCAAGGAGACGACCGAACGCAGCCAGCAATCGCTGATCCCAAAGGGAGCCGACTGGATTCAGGAGGCGGTCGAGGAATTCTATCCTGAGGTCAACCGATTCGTTACCAAGGCAGGTACCGTCATCCAGTACGAGATCCTCGTCGTAGCAGCGGGAATTCAGGTGGATTGGGAGCGGATCAAGGGACTGAAGGAGTGCATCGGACGGGATGGAGTGTGCAGCAATTATGATTATCGATACGTCGATAGCACGTGGAAGTCCATCCGCCAGTTCCGGGGTGGCAATGCGATCTTCACGCAGCCGAACACGCCAATCAAATGCGGGGGAGCGCCTCAGAAAATTATGTATTTGGCCGACGATGCATTCCGGCAAGCAGGGATTAGAAATAAGACGAACATCATCTTCGCTTCGGGCAATGCGTCCATCTTCGCCGTTCCGAAATATGCTGCGGCACTTAATCGGGTGATCGAACGAAAAGACATTGCGACCAAATATCAGCTTGATCTGATCTCGATTGATTCGGTGAGGAAGGAAGCCGTGTTCGAGCACGTGGTTACGAAGGATCGGGAGACGCTCCGATACGACATGATTCATGTCGTGCCGCCCATGTCGTCTCCCGACTTCATTCGAAATAGCCCGCTTGCAGGAGCCGCAGGATGGGCCGAAGTCGACAAACATACGCTGCAGCATGTCCGGTTCAAGAACGTGTTCGCGCTCGGAGATTGCAGCAACCTCCCGACTTCCAAGACGGGAGCAGCCATCCGCAAGCAGGCTCCCGTCGCAGTTCAAAATATCATCAGCTTGCTGGCTGGACAACCGCTTGCCGCACGGTATGACGGCTATACATCATGTCCGCTCGTTACCGGCTATAATCGGCTTATTCTGGCGGAGTTCGATTATGATCTGACTCCGCAGGAAACATTCCCGTTTGATCAGTCGAAGGAACGGTACAGCATGTATATGCTGAAAAAAAATCTGCTGCCTAAAATGTACTGGAACGGCATGCTGAAGGGTCGAATGTAAGGGAAGTCTACGAAAATTTCAGGATGTGAAGTTAATCAAGTACCCATGGTTGTTTAATTTAGAAAGGGGAGAGTATTTCCTGATGCTGCTGCGTTATTTTTATGATGACAAGTTAGCTCACGCTTCCTACCTGGTTGGCTGTCAAGCTACGGGGGAAGCGATCGTGATCGATCCGGCTCGCGATGTAGCACCGTATATAGCAACGGCTAAATCTGAAGGCTTGAACATCATTGCTGCTGCCGAAACTCATATCCACGCTGATTTCGTGTCCGGAATGCGCGAATTCGGAGCGGAGCATGAAGCAATGCTTTATTTATCGGGCGAAGGCGGTCCGGATTGGATCTATGCGTATGTGAGCGATGCGAGCGGGAATAAGGTCAATCATCGCCTTGTGCAGGATGGAGACCGATTCCACATCGGCAATCTCGAATTCGAAGTGCTTCATACCCCTGGCCATACGCCTGAGAGCATTTCGTTCCTGTTAACGGATCGGGGCGGAGGAGCCGATTCTCCGATTGGCATTTTTACCGGCGACTTCGTGTTCGTCGGCGATGTGGGACGCCCTGATCTGCTGGAGAAGGCAGTAGGGCTGGCAGGCACGGCAGAGGAGGGAGCAAGGCAAATGTTCCACTCCTTACAGCGCTTCAAGGAGCTTCCCGAATACGTGCAGGTGTGGCCTGCCCATGGTGCGGGAAGCGCATGCGGCAAGGCGCTGGGCGCAGTTCCTTCATCGACGGTAGGCTACGAGAAGCGCTTCAATTGGGCTCTGTCCTTCACGAACGAAAATGAGTTCGTCAACTCATTACTAGCTGGGCAACCCGAACCGCCAACTTATTTTCCGAGAATGAAGCACGTGAATCGGGTAGGGCCTACATTACTTGGCCAGCTTTTTGTTCCAGAGCAGATCGAGGGGAGTGTAGAAGAAGTCGCGAGTTTCGTGCAAGCAGGAGCAATCGTCGTGGATACTCGCCCATGTGCTGCATTTGGTGCCGCGCATGTAAAGGGAACGATTAATGTGCCATACAACCGTTCCTTTACTTCATGGGCCGGTTGGCTCCTAAATGACGAACATCCGCTGTATGTGATGGGGGAGGAGGAGCAATTGCCTCATATTGCCCGAGATTTGCGATCCATTGGCATCGATCGAATTGAAGGTCTGATCGAAGCAACGAAGATGTGGGTGGATAGCGCCCTCCGTTCATCTTCCAAAGAATTGCTGGAATCTTATCCTGACGTTACTCCTGCGAGCATCGCAGACCAGGTAGTTGGCGGCGAGATCGCAGTTGTGGATGTGCGCTCAAGTGCAGAATGGGAGGAAGGCCACATTCAACATGCCAAACATATACTGCTTGGCAAGCTGCCGGAACGCGTTCGGGAGGTTCCGACTGAAATGCCCGTGCTCGTTCAATGCCGAACGGGAATGCGTTCCGCCATTGCGGTCAGCATTCTTCAGGCGCACGGCGTTACGAATGTCTTCAACCTGCAGGGCGGCATCGTCAGGTGGCAAGAAGAGGGATTGCCTATTGTGACGCGATAGATGGCAAGATCTTGGCCCATACATTTCAAGGAATACCATAAAATAATGAGTAAAAAGCGGGCAAAGCATGCTCGCTTTTTTTATTGGCTGTACAGGGAATCACCCATTGACTATATACTATAGGGGGGTATACTATATGAGTAACAAAACACGAACATACCCCCTAAGTGTATAGAGGAGGGATCGGATGTCACATCTTGCGAAATTTGCAGTAACTCCCGGTTTTGAGGAAGGAGGAAGTCTTTTTACGCCTAAGCAGTTGTCACTGCTTGGTTCTATTGTAGGCAACAAGGCAAAGATCGAGTTGACTACCTTCAAACAACTCTATGTCGAAATGGAAGAAGAGCGGATGGATGAGGTACAGCAGCGGTTGAAGGAAGTAGGGTTAGAGATCTATCCAGCAGGCTTCTACACCAAGAGCTTGATTACCTGTAATTTCTGCAGAGGATCAGAAGACACGAATATGGAGCTTGCCAAGCAGTTGAATGAAGTGATAGCCGGAATCGAGGTTCCCTACCCGATCCGGGTAGGTTACTCTGGATGTGCACTCGGAACAGGAGAACCGCTGCTGAAGGATATCGGGATTGTGAAAATGAAGGATGTATTCGATATATACATTGGCGGAGAGCCGAAAACAATCAAGCCAACCCTCGGACAATTGGCGATTTCCGGAGTGACGGCGGAGCAGTTAATCCCATGCGTCACCCGAATGATCGATTTCTTTCAAGCGAATGGCAAGAAGAAGGAGAAATACGCTAAGTTTATTCAACGGATGTCGATCGAAAAGATTATCGAAGAAGCTGTAAGAACCGAAAGCAAAAATGAATCAAGTTAACCTTGCACGCTAGGGAAGATCTGCATGTATATGATATCGTTTATCGTTCTGATAACCTTTTATTTATAGTTGAATGATGCTTCATACACTTGTGTATAAAAAAGAGAGAGCGTAAAATATCTTGTGTAAATA
>NZ_MAIS01000159.1:0-5166 GCF_001680695.1 Paenibacillus sp. KS1
GCACGCAGCATTCTCCTATGTTAAAACAAATAAGCCGCCAAAATGTTCCATAAAATCATCCACTTGAGTTCTATCCGTTCCCCGACATGACAAAGGACATCCGTCTTAGACACAGATGCCCTTTGAATCTTGTTCGTAATTAGTTGTCACAACATTGCCATATTCGGTTACTTCAAGCTAGTCAGCCAGGCCGCAAGCTCCTCTGTCTGCGACAGGATCGCAATTGGGTCGAAATACCAAGAGCGTTCTTCCTTCCATATGTATACGCGATTATTCTTGACGGCATCTAATGAACTCCAGATCGGATCAGTCTTCAAGTCTTCCAGCGTACGGTCGTTCGAGGTAAGAATAATGTAGTCGCCTGCATACTGCGGCAGCAATTCGCCTGACAGCTCTGCCCACTGCTTCTCCATAATCTTCGGAGCCACTTGAGCAGGCGGCTTAAAGCCAAGTGCTTGATAAATCGCCTGTCCGCCACGGCCGAAATTATCGCCGTATACGTAGGTCGACTTATCCGCCGTTTCCAGAATCGTGATTGATGCATCAGCAGGTATCACTTTTCTCACTTTTTCTTTGGCTGCCGCAACACGATGATCATAGTTCGCAAGCCAAGCTTCTGCTTCCTTTTCTTTTCCAAGAAGCTTGCCGAAATAGCTCAGCTCTTCATGGGCGTTTTTCAATTCACCGAATGGCACCGCAATTGTCGGCGCAATTTTGGACAATTGCTCATAACGCGCTTGGTCATCCTTTACTCCCGTAACGATTAGATCTGGCTGCAAATCAAGCATCTTCTCCAAATTGCCGTTAATATCGCCAAGATCCGCTACACCTTTCAAGGCTTCTTGAAAATACGGATTCTGCAAATGAAGCCCCGGAACGCCGATCGGAATAACATCTAGTGCAACAAAGCTGCCCAAATATTGATCCGCTACGATGCGCTTGGGGTTAAGCGGTACGGTCACGTCTCCATATATTGTCGATACGATCTTGGTCTGCATCTGCCCTGAAGTTTGTCCCGCGTCTGATTGGGATGCTCCTAGCGGAGTCGACACAGAATTAGTCGTTGTCTGACTGCCACTGCTGCTTTCCGAATTGCTCGTGGCACTTGATGCGCCAGAACAGGCAGTCAGTAATAATACGAAGCACAGCAGCAAGACGGCTGCCGCAGATGATTTGGATTGTCGAAACATTGGTATACTTCCCCCATCGTTATATTGATAGTAATAATCATTATCAATATAACGTCGCAAGTGACGAGCAACAATGGAGGATCGCATTATATTTGCAGGACGATCTTCTGTTCTGCGACGAGTACGTTCCCTGACTCTGAACCGTGCGGGCGGAGCACCTTTGTACTTTTTGAACAAGCGGCTCAAATAATAAGGATCCTTGTACCCTACACTCTCAGCAATTTCCCGCAAAGTTGCATCCGTGTCCACCAGAAGTGCTGCAGCCGTATCCATTCGGATTTGAATCAAATAATCAATCGGGCTGTATCCTGTATTCTTTTTAAAGGATGCAGACAAATGCGGAACACTATAGTTCAAATTGTCTGCCAGTGACTCCAACGTAATTGCTTCTGCATAATGCTCCTGTATGTATGCGATTGCTTGTGTGGCAATATCCGGCTCCCTGACCTCGATCGATTGACAATGCAGCTGCTGCAGGACGCTATATACGAACTGATAGAACAAGGATTTCACCTGGAATCGCTCCAAGGAACCGGCTTGCCTCCACTCCTCTGCCATCCATCTCGTCTTGTGATACAACGATACTGGATTGTTCGGCGTGAAGTGGTATTGCAATTGGAACGGGCTGCTGCTTTCCATCAATCGAAGCAATTCCTGCCTGCACGGCAACGGTATCGTGGCCCTGTAGAAGATCATATAGTATTCGAATTCTTCTGCGATAAGAGAAATGTCCAGCATTGTCCCCTTACCGCTGTGCATGACTTGGAAACATTCAAGGAGATATTCTTCTCCATCCAGCCGAACTTGGGCACTGCCGCGCGTCGCAAGCAGGTACATGCTGGCTGGAAGCTTATAATCGCGCACAACCTCATTCATCCCCATCATAATATGGCGGACATCCAATACCTTAATTGCAGCATGATCCCAAAGCAATAGATGTTCATCGGCATTCATTCTCTTCATACCACCTTCCAAATCACTGCTGACTCTTGCCACCATTATAAATGATAACCATTCTCAATGGTAGTGAACGATATTTCACTTTACAAAAACTCTCCCTATTGCTCAGAGAATCGGTATCTATACTAGCGATAAATCGTCTGTGTGCGCTTCGTTTTGCATGCCATCGAGCCGATGCCCAAGGGATTAGCACACTCAGCAACGTCTTCATTGTGATACGAGTCAAATATATTCTCTTCATATACTCTCCTTCGATATAAGACAATTTCATTTGATAGAGAAGCTATAAAGTAACGATAATTGATTCCTGCGTTCACATGAAATTTTGCAGGAGGACGTAGCCGATTCGAATTCAATCTGACTCCGATCACTGTAGCTGTTTCCGGCCACACTTGAAGTTTACTGAATCAGCCTACTCTCTAATGCTGGATCATTATACCTACCATCGTCTCATACCTTCGTAACAAAACACAATTATTATCCAAAATTTTCATCAATGTGACAACATCATTTGTTTATTTCATCGGAGCTTATGGGTAGGCCGTCCCTATCGTGCAGGATTAAAAACCGTTCGAGCGTCATACAGAATTATGCAATTCGTGGGATACACAGGATTGATGATCCAATGAATAATCATAATAGAGACTATCCACACCACCTGCTTCGACAGCAATCATCAAACATCAAGCAAAAATTCATGGAGAGAGGTGCGTCATTTGTTCAACACATGTACACGCTTGATCGCCGCGTGCGTTGCCGGAATCATGCTAACACTTGGGTTACAGGGCACGATGAGTCCAGCAGCTGCCGAGCCATCGCAACCGCGGGCTGCCGTGGAATGGTTTAGGGATTATGGAAGTAGTTCCAGAGGGGAAGAAGTCATTCCTACCTCCGATGGCGGTTATTTGACGGTAGGCAGCATTACGGAGAAGGAAATGATTGGGCAAGATAGTTGGCAATATGTCGTTAAGGCTTATATCATTAAAACGGATGTAGAAGGACAGCCGCTATGGGAGCAAAAGCTAGATCATTATTCGTCCGGGAATGCCGCATATCGGGCGATAGAGACTAGGGACGGAGGATATTTAGTAGCCGGCACCTACAAGTCCTACGACGGCAAACCGATGGACAAGCTATATCTCATTCGGCTGGATGCGTCTGGACAAGTACTGTGGCACAAGGCTGTTGATGATGGACAATTCCACCACACTCCGGTAGCTATTATTGAAACGGATGACGGCAGCTTTATGATTGCCGGGAGAGGGATGTTCTCTGCAAGCGCCTACGAAAAGGGCTACATCCTGAAGGTGGATAGCAACGGAGAAAAGTTATGGTATCGTGATTATCGCTTTATCGGCAGCGAATTCTTTGCCGATATGATCCCCGCCAGTGACGGAGGTTATATTGTTATTGGCGGCATAGGCTATCCAGATTATGAGCCTGGCGATGAGGACGCCATGCTTATGATGAAGCTTAATGAGCAGGGCGACATCGTATGGTCACGGCCGTTCCAAGAACCAAATACGAGACGGCGTGCCTTTTCTATCATCTCTTCCGATGACGGAGGTTATCTGGTAGGCAACCGTAAAAGAACAAAGCAGGGTGATGTCACCATTCTCACCAAGACGGACGTAAACGGTCAAACGGAATGGGAAAAAACATATACAGAACCGATCTCGGAATTGTTCAAAAGTCTGGTGCGGACGAAAGACGGATATGCCATGCTCGGTATGCGTATGTTAGGCGAGAGCTCAGGCTGGAAATCGGAATATGCGATAGTCACGTTCGACGTAAACGGCGAGTTGACAAGCCGCGAAGCGCTCCCAGGCCCACCGCTGAGCGACGTTGGCAAGGCAGCAGTAGCTCGCGACGGCGGATTTATTTTCACCGGAACCGTGAAACGAGGAGAGGTATGGAAGCTTCAGCTCATGAAGCTGGCTCCATTCGAGAACATGCCTCCTACCGAACAGACATTGGCAAGCATTTCTTTCATGGAGAAAGAGATGCAAGTAAAATCAGGCACCAGCATGCCTACTGTACTTCAAGCCGTGTACGGTAATGGAATGGTCAGCGATATATCAGGCGCAGCCGTGTATAGCTCGGATGATTCTCGTATTGCCGACGTCGACACATCGGGTCGGGTCACGGGTCATGAGCCTGGAGTCACTTATATTGGGGCCACTTACGGAGGACTCAATGCCAGCTTGAAAGTAACCGTGCTGCCTGAGGATTGGGTTGAGCCTGAACCAGCCCGCGGAGACCTCCGGCTGGATTCGAACGACTACTCGCTAAGTGCCGGCTCCATGATCGATGTGAAGGTCATACTTTACGACTATTCCGTACATAAAGAAATAGACGTGACCAAGGAAGCAACTTTCCGAAGCGCCAATCCGGACATTCTCGAGTGCGATAATGAGGGGAACCTGATTGGCCGTAAGGCGGGATTCACGAAAATCCATGCTGCCTATAGGGGACTCCAGGCGACGTCCAACGTTCAGGTGCTTCGGGCATCCGTTCCGCAAGAAGTGCAACAGCCGGAGCTAGATTTGTAATCAGCCATAATTCATGTAATCTTCGTTACAAGTAAAGGCCTAGCTAGAGCACGGAGTTCGGAACTAAAAATACTTTTCTACCTTACTCCATTCACTCCAATATCGAATGCCGTGCTCTAGCATTCATCCTTTTATAGGCGAATTATTTCCCGAGCAATAATCTTGTACATATCATTGGGTCGTTTTCCTATACAATGACTAATAGATCAATATCACTTTGTTGAGGGGTAAAGCCCCCATCGCCATTGAACCGTGTAAATAGATTCCCACTAGCGATTGCGATAACTCACATTTCAAGAGATTTGTGATATGGTCTAATACAACTTGCTGATTCATTCTAAATGCTTCCCCTGTCTGATTGGTTATCTCTATTTCTTCGTACTGAACGCTTGGAAATACTTCTTTACATCTTATCTGTATAATTCCCATATCATTCAAAGCACGCAGCATTCTCCTATGTTAAA